>CACZOH010000193.1 GCA_902782785.1 uncultured Ruminococcus sp.
CGCGCAAAAACAAAAAGATCGACATGGTAGAAGCGCTCAAAAACGCGGAATGAGAGGTTATAATGAAAAAGATCACGGTGAAAATCGACGGAATGATGTGCGGTATGTGCGAGGCGCATATCTGCGACACGATAAGAAGAGCTTTTCCGGACGCGAAAAAGGTATCGGCGTCAAGGAAAAGCGGCGAGGCGACGTTTTTATATGACGGTTCCCCCGATGAAGAAGCGCTGAAAAAAGCGATCAACGACACAGGCTACACTTTCGTTTCATCTTCGAGCGAAGAATACAAAAAGCGCGGTCTGTTCGGCAGATAAGGAGGACGGCTGTATGTTCATCGAGATCAGAGGCGCCCGTCGGGACGGAACCGCGGTCAAATACGGCGTTTTCAAAAACTCACGTCAAACGATCCGTAATACCAACCTCAAGCGGCGGGTGTGATCCCGCCTTTTTTTATTTATTTAATTTTATTTTTTTATTTGAATTTCGGAAAACCACTTGAAAAAATGCTTAAATTATGCTATAATAATGCAACTTCATGCAAGGAGACTGACAAATGAGTTTAGGTGATATAATCCGTATAACGAGAGAGAAGGCGTTTTACACGCAGGAGGGCTTTGCAAAGGAGCTTAACGTAGCGTTATCGACAGTAAACCGCTGGGAGCTTGACAAGGTCAGGCCCAATATGAGGGCGATGAGATCTATCAAGTCGTTTTGCGAGGATAAGGGCCTTTCTTACGGACCGATCGAAAAAGAATGGCTGAAAGCGGGACTTTCTTCAAAAAAATAAAAAAACAGTGCCGAAAAGCAAAATCGTGCGTATAAAAGAATATATACAGGAAATCTGCATAACCGATATATAATCCAAAAAACGGAGTTAAAAATGAAAAAAATGCTTCTGAACACCGTAAAACGGCGGCGAGGAAACGGAACGTATCCGGCGATGAAACGCGTGATCTGTATTACGCTGACGCTTGTTTTCTGCGTCTTATCCGTCATGCTGTTTTCAGCCTTGCGCGTCTCTGCCGAGGATGGAGTTTCTCACTTTATCGACAGTGATCTCAGTATCAGAAACGGTAAAGTGAACCATCCGAACCGTGCGTTATCCGGGGAAACGGTAACCGTGACGGCGGAGCCGGATTCGATGCGTATGACGGCTTCGCTTACCGCCCTTATGAGCGATGAAACGAATTTACGGGAGTATACCAAGGAGGTCCCCGGCGTCGTTCATCCGGATCCGAATACCATAGTATTTACAATGCCGGATGCCGACGTCAAGATAACCGCATCCTTCGGCGATTATACTTACCAGCGCGTTTTTATACGCGATATGGAAGGCGGAACGGTCATATCGGACAAGAATCTCGTCAAAAACCGTGAAACCGTCACGTTAACCGTCAAACCGGATAACGGTTACGTTTACGTACTGGGTTCTCTTATGATCGTTGACGTTGAGCCTGATACGGGAGATGAACGCGAGTATCCCGATTATTCAATAGAGACTCTGAAAGAGAACGAGCAGTTTTCTTTCTCCGTGTTCTCATACGGATATGTCTGTGTCAGCGCGGAGTTTTCAAAGCTTTCCGATCAGTCGCTTTACCGCGTGGAAACAGATAAAAACACGAAATACGGAACGCTTTCCGTCGATTACGGATGGGCTTCCGCGGGATGGGTCGTCACCGTCACGGCAGAACCCGAAGTTTGGCGCGGATATGCGCTGAAGTCGCTTTCCGTCACAGACCGGAACGGAACTTCGATCGAGACCTCGCCCGTGGAAAAAGACAAGTACACGTTCATCATGCCGGATTCGGACGTTTCCGTTGCCGCGGAATTCGATATCCCGTCATATAAGATAACCGTTGACAGCGGGGACGCGGGAGTGTCACCCGGACGTTCGACAGGATGCAGAGTCGACGTGACGGACGAGGAGGATTACGGCAACGCCGTATATCCCGCGCTGCTTTTGACTGAGGGAACAAAGATCGCGGAGCTTACCGTAAAAGGCGATCTGACCGGAAAAACCGTTTCCTGCGCTCTTTACGAGCACAAAAGCGGCAGTCACACATATATATATTCGTTCATTATGCCGGACGAACCTGTCACGATCACCGCGCGCTTCACGTTTTCGGGACACACTTTAGACGCGGGAGAAGCGTTTAAAGGAACCGTGACCGCCAAGGCGGGCGGCACGGAGATGAAAAACCTGCCCTGTACGATAGCCGCGGGCGAGGAAGTTACGCTTACGTACCGCCCGCCCGAGCATTACAAGTCGAACGGGATAAGAATAAGATACACGCGTGAAAACGGTTCGCCTCTGACGATTAGGATCCCGGTTTTCCCGAAGACAGACGGATCCTACACCGCCGTCTTCACGATGCCGGATTCCGACGCGACGCTTGCATCGGAGCTTGTGGCTGAGATCTCCACGTGGAGCGGCCTGCAGGCGGCGTTGGACGCAGCTGAAAAAGGCGAAACGGTCACGCTGTACGGAGATATAAGAGCAAACACCAACGATCCGAGTCTCATAATAAGAGCAAAAAAGGACGTCACCCTCGATCTGAACGGATATACGCTCGACAGAAATATGACAAAGACGAAAGCGGACGGATACGTGATCTTCATTGAAGACGGAGCCGCGCTTACGGTAATGGACAGCAGCGGTGAAAACAGCGGAAAGATCACCGGAGGAGGATCCGTCAACGGCGGCGGTATTTACTGCAGCGGAACGCTGATCTTCCAGGGCGGAAATGTCACCGGAAACAAAGCGACGGAAAAAGGCGGAGGGATCTTCATAGGAGGGACCGCGACGATAACCGGCGGAGTGATCAGCGGCAACCGTTCGGAAAGGGACGGCGGAGGACTTTATATGCAGAACAATCAGAAGGTCTGCAGCGTGACCGTCTCAGGCGGCGTGATCGAAAACAACACTGCGGCAGAGAACGGCGGAGGGATCTTCAGCGGAAACAACATCTGGCTTTACACAACGGGCGGAACAGTCAGAAACAACTCCGCAAAATACGGCGGAGGCGTATGTATCTCCTCCTCATACGCTGAGATCGAGAACATTGAGATCAAGGGCAATAAGGCGGATATAATGTGCGGCGGACTGTACGTCATCTCCCATTCATACTGCCTCGCGACCTCTTGCCGGATAAATGAAAACGAATCTGCGCAGAAAGCGGGCGGGATAGCCGCATCATCCGACGGTAAAATTATCCTGACCGATTGCACGGTATCTAAAAATAAAGCGTCCGTCGACGGCGGCGGCATCTATATTGCGGACGGCGCCGGACTTACGGAAGCGGTCGGATGCAGTATTACGGAAAACGAAGCCGGATACGGCGGAGCGGTATACGTCATCTCCGGTCAGACGATTACCGTAAGAGATTCAAAAATCGAGAAAAACAAATCAAAGACAAACGGCGGCGTCGTCTGGATGGGCGACAACGCAAACACAAAAGCGGATCTGATGAACTGCGATATCACGCAAAACGAAGCCGCACAGAACGGCGGCGTGGTATACGCGAGAGGGAAAGGCACGCTGATCTTTACAAATTGCGTTATAAAGCAAAACAGCGCGAAAAGAGGAACGGGCGGCGTTCTGTTCCCGAACGGAAAAGGACTTACGCTCGGTCTCGTCAATACCACGGTCAAAGAAAACAGCGCCGTGAACTGCGGCGGACTATATACAAAAGGTTCGATCATAAGTCTTAAAGGTCTTGTGGATATAAGAGACAACAACAGTAACGGAGAAGGGAAGAACCTTGTCCTTGCCGAGGGCTCGTACGCGGCAAATCCCGGCTTGTACGCGGGATCGTACGTATCGGTCTATCTGACCGGCGATCTCGTCGCCAGAGAGATCAGCGAATACCAGATGCGGTATTTCCGTATAGAAAATCAGAAAAACGGCGCTCCCGTCGGAAAGATTTTCGGAGTTGAAAAATGGGTCGACACCCCGCTTTTCGCCTCGGTGTTCGGCAATAAAAACATCGTAATGCTCATCGTTTTGACATCGGCGGCGATCGCGGGTGCGATCATAACGGTAATTGTCGTAAAGAAAAAGAGGAGGCAGAGTGAGAACAAATGATAAAGGAAAATATCAGAAAAATACTTATGTCGGCGCTTTGTCTCATACTGACCGTCGTTATGTTTGCCGAAATGCCGGGCGGCCCGGTCCAGGCAGCGGCTGCAAAGGATGACGTGCGGTATCTTTCGGATATAAAACTCTTTTACGTTTCCGAAAACGACAAAAACGCCGCTGACACGGCAAAAAAAGAGTGCGAAGCGCAGGGCTATACGCTTTACGGCGTCGACCTGAACAAAGGCACGTCGATGGACTTCGTATATATCGGCTACAAAACGACGACCGACCGCGACAAGGCGATCACCGATATCCGTATGCTCGGTATGAACACCGGCTACTATCTTTACAATTATGAGGAGATCCTCGATTACCTCGTTAAGTCGAACGTCGGTACCGGGCAGACGTTGTACGACGCGGCGAAGCTTTTTGCCGAAAATTACCGCGCAGGTTCACCGAAAGCAAAGGACGCCTACGTGGGACTGAACCTGTTTTACGTCGACGACGCCAAAATGAAGCTCGGCGACTATATCCTCGCCGGAAAAGCGGACGCGGAATTCTTCACGAAGCTCGTGATCCGGGCGAGCGTCGGCGCCGTCAGCTCTGTTACGATCTTTCTTAACGCCGGAGCGGCGTCATACAACGGTGAAAACTGGGCGCAGGCGCTTGCGACCGATCCGCTTTGGGAAACGGTGAACGGACCTCTTTCCACCGCCGATAAGAACGAGCTGCACAAGAAATATAACGACGACGCGAAAGCGCTTTTCACCCGCATCCAGGAATTCACGACCGGACTGGAAAACGCTTTAGCGAGAAATCCCGGATATAAAGAGGGCGATCTTTCCGGCATCGACGGCGCAAAACAGTACGCATCCTACGATGAAGCGGCTGAAAACATGAACGATCTCGGCGTGGAGGACTGCGACGTCGTTTACCTCGCGGAGTACGAGCTTTTCAATCAGTTTACGGTCAACGGTTCGACGCGGCTCGGCGACTGGCTCGCCGATATGGGACGGTATACCTCGGAGAGCGTGGATATCCTGCAGCTTTATCCGATGGTCCACGCCATGGGTCCGGTACAGGTCGGGCTGACCCGCAATCTCGGCCTGATCGGCGCGGCGTCCAATCTGGGGACTTACGAAAAGAACGCGGAGCTGACCTCTGCCGTCGAAAAAACCAAAAAGATAATAAACAGCTATAATAGAAAAGACTGCCTTTCCGTCTGGTATAACAGTGACGACGATATAGAGCATGCTCATATCGCCTATACGTCCGAGGCGATCCGCAAAAGCAGCGCGGAGAATTCGATCGGCAAAAAGAGCAAGAGCGAGATAGAGCAGGAAAAACTGGATGAGGTAATGCAGTGGATAAACCTCATCTCGGGCGCCCTGATGGTCGTCTGTATGACGGCGCAGCTCGCTTTCTCTATGGCGGCGGGGATCGCGGCTGCAGCCTCCTGCGCTGCGGCGAGCGCGGTGTGCACGAGCATCGCCGCGGGTCTTGCGACGTGCAGCACGGTGCTCTGCTTTGTCGCAGTGGAAATACTGAGATTGGCGATAATACATTGGATCATACAGTGGGCTGCGGATCTGTACGCCAAGTACCATCCGCAGGTCAACCACTCCACCTTCCCCGAATACGTGTTCGACGCCGCGGATACGCCGAACGGCGTGGTCACCGTCAAATATAAATGCGTCAGGGACGAAAACGGAAACGTGGGCGACGTAAACGCCCGCAGACAGGCCAACTGGGCGGTCCTTGCGTATACGACCGATAAGAACGTCGGCAGCCCGATCCGCGCCGACAAGGACGGTAACATCTTCAAGGTCGTCAACGGCAATTCGGCTATGCAGGACGGTTACGACTGCGTCAATTTCTTCGGCGAGAGAAGCCCCGCGAACCTCAATTTCAAGACGAGCTTCGACCGTGTGAGCGGCATTTATCTCTCCTACCGCACGGAGCGGTCGATCGAAAGCGAAGGCGCCGTCGTTCCCGGCAGCGGTTCCGGACAGAAGACCGAAGTTGTGAAAGCGAATAACTATATCGCTGATCTTATCGTGGTGACGGCGAACAACCCGAGCGCCGCCAAATCCAAGATCACGAAGAAGAGCGGCAAATACTATCTTATTGATTATAATATGTCTCCCAATACGGGAGTCGCCACGTACGTCGGCTACTCGATCACGACCGATCCGAACGAGGCGATTACCGATCTGCGCGTCGCGCCGTATCACGGCAACGACAGCGTGATGTTCGGTGAAAGCCAGTACGTTCTGGCCGGGCATATCGGCGCGGATATTCCCGCCGAATCGAGCACGATCGTCACGGACGCCCTGATGATCACGCACGATCCGGCGGCGGGCTCTCCGATCCCCGCGGACGGCATCAAGTTCGTGACGGACTTCAAGGAAGCCGACGCCGGCTGGGAGCCGGTCACGCTGTTCTGCGGCATGCCCTACGATTTCAACACCCGGCTCGAGGCCTTTGCGGCGGAGAACGTCGTCACTACACAGTACGTCGTTTCGGGCTATTCCACGGACGACAGCGACGACTGGAGCCATACGAGCGTGTATATGTACTTTGAGCCGAGCGTGAAATACGTCGGCGGCGAAAAGCTCCTTGCGGGCGTGTATTTCGCCAACGGTTACGATATCGAAAAAACCATCAGTTTATACTGGATGCAGACAAAAGCGAATATGACCCAGCTGTTAAACAGGATGAAGGAGTATCCGAACGCGACGGTCGCTGAATACAACATCTCCGGATGGATCGAATGTACGATGTCCTCCGGACACAACCGTTTAAGCGAGTATCTGTGCTACGCATGGACCTACAACCCAAAACGGGCGGTCCACGATATAGTTGCCTGGCAGGGGGATACCTATAACGATACGCTCAGCTACACCATCAGCAAGAAAAACGGCGAGACGGGCAGCGCGATATTTTACGCCGCGTGCTCGATGATCAGCCAGCAGAACCTCGATATGAGTTCAAGTCAGGCGGTCACAAGGTACATCAATCCCAACAACGCGATCGTCGATTCCAAAGCGGGGCTTACCTCCGCGGATGACATTGACCGGGTCAAAGGAAGCAACGCCATACTGAACGGCTACGTTAAGACGCTGCCCGACGGCTTCTCGTTCGCCTGGGACAAAACGAGAAACCTCCCGCTCGGGCTGTACGTGGCCGGTCCGGTCACCGGAAAGACTCCGCTCGGCTATGACGACGTCGTCATCACGGGCAATAGGCACGACGGAGTGGAGAAAAACGGAGTAGTCACCTTTGACGTCAAAGGAGAAAAAACGCTTGCGGGCAACGACGCCTCCGGCGCGTTCCGCTCCATATACGAAATAAAGGATCCGAACTCAACAAAAGCCTTCAACATCTCATACCCGTTGTGGTACAATGAAAATAACAAAAGCTACGGCGAGGTGCCGGTCTATATCTATCTGCGCGGCTCAAAGCAGGCGAAGAAACAGTATATATCAAGCGTATCCGTCGGAGCCTTCTCCAAGGAACAGTACAGAAAGAGTCTTGAGGCGACGAAAGACAAGGTCTCGGAGAGCGAGGTCAAGGCGATCAACCCGTCCGTGAACGCGGCAGCCATGCTTAACGCCGCTTCCTCCGCCGTCGACGAAATGATCTTCTATAACATAGGCTGCGAGCAGAAGGACGCCTGGTACAACCGCAAAAGCGGATCGAAGGCGAACACCTCCGCACCGGACAACGTTCCCGCCGCATATATCGGCGTAACGCGTACGGACAATCCGAGAGACGCGATAACGGCTGTATTGCTCTATCAGAACGACAGTCAGTTTACCGCCAACAGGATAAAGATCGGCGGAGCGGATTATTACTGCGACAGTACGAACGCCCCGATCATTATGAAGGGAAAGCAGTATTTCGTCTATTACACAAAGAACATAGGCGTGCTTAACGGTACGCCGGTAGAGGAGATCGTAATAGATACCTCACCGCTCAGGGAAGGTTATATGACCGCTCTCAACGGCAAAACGGGAAGTGGAGAGACCTACGGCAATTCAAATATCAACAATTTCATACATCTGAAATGCGGAAAATACGAAAACGGCTTCTACACCGCGCTTTATATCGGCAGAGGGGTCGAAAAACAGGACGCTCTCTGTGATCTGATAGATCAGGAGTGCTGCCAGTATATCGATATCGATCTCAACACAGGGACGGACGGAGAAGCGGTCTATCTCGGTTACATGACGGGACATTTAAGCCCCGAAATGAGCGATACCGAAAAGGAGGACGCGCTCTGCGAGGCTGTATGGGATATCATCATCACTAAAAATCTGCCATATCAGGCGGACGGCTTCATAAATGAGAAAAACGGGATATATTACGTTCCCGTAACGGACGTCGATCTGAACAGCCGTGCGGGCAGCTTACGCCGTGCGGATGAACTGTATATGTATTACTGCAGTCCGTACACCTCGGAAAGATTCAACAGAAAACAGAAAAAAGCAAAGACCGGCATAGTAACGGTTCTTCCCGAGGAAGTGTTCTCGGCTCCGCTGTCAAAGCTTGCGTTCGCGCTCTACGACCGCGTGCCGTACAACAGCGCTCTTGCCTCGACCGATAAAACGGGCAGTGAGGTCAAGAGGTGGGAATACGTTATGCTGTCGGATCACTCGGCGCCAGCCGATCTTACCTCCGGATCTCACTTGATAGGCAGCGGCGGTTATATCCATGACAACCGCGTCACAATGTTCGCTCAGCGTTCGGACGGCTCTGTCAAGGGCGCGGGCGAGATCACGGGAGGCTTCGTTTCCGAAAGTATGACGGTCGGAAGCTTGTTTATAAATAATTAAGAAAGTAAAATGAAGGAGTTTGAA
This sequence comes from uncultured Ruminococcus sp., assembly GCA_902782785.1. Taxonomy (GTDB): domain Bacteria; phylum Bacillota; class Clostridia; order Oscillospirales; family CAG-272; genus UBA1248. Next base: position 8,941 of record CACZOH010000193.1, read on the forward strand.
TGAAAAGTATATTCAAATGTATCATTGCGGCCGCTCTTGCTGTCCTGATTGCGGCGCAGATCCCGGTGCAGGCGGCGTCGAAGACCGTATCTGAGGGAAAGTATATCTCCGAGATCAAGCTCGGTTTCGGCAAAAATTCAGAGGAAGCCGAAGCGGCGCTCGACGGTTATGAGATTTTGAAGGACGCAAACGGCAATTACGTCGACCTTAACAGAAACGCCGGCACGACAAATTACGGCGGCAAAGGCAACAAGGTCGTCTATCTCGGCTATATCCGGACGACGAGTGACAAGGATGCGATCACGGACCTTGCCACAATGAACATGCAGGGCGGGTATAAGATCGAGGACTACAGGGATCTGATGGAGGCCCAGATGTCGGCTCAGATCCTCCCCTTCGTAGAAGGTTTTATCGCAGCGATCAAGGAATACAGGGAGAATTATCATTCCTCCAATCCCGAGAACAAAGCGCGGGCAGTGGCGGTCCATGACGCCCTCAACAAACTGCTCGACGAAGACTGTGATGAAGCGGGACTGGGAGATCTGCTGCTGAACGAGACGAAGTATGAAATGGGCGATGCGAAGTATAATGCATTATCCGAGAGTGAAAAGAAGAAACACGCCGACATCGTCACCATCGTACAGCAGGCACACGGCAACGCGGTCCTTCTGATGGAAAATCTGATCATCCGTGCCTGCGATACGAATGAAGATACGTGGATCGACCGCTTTTTAAATACCACCTACTACGATCTTTTGCGTGAAGAGGGGTACGGACTCGGCAGCAACAAGGGCAAAAAAGCGTTGGACCTTCTGTATTACGACGATGCCATGAAAATTGTCGATATGTGGGACGCTTTCAATGAGATACTTAACAGTTTTGATGAGTCGGCCGTGGCACTGAGCAAGGTTTTGGATGCAGAAATTCCGGAGCCCGGCATCGATTTACAAAATACCACCATCATGAATGCGACGGATCAGGAACTCGAAGCATATGCAAACGAGACGACGAATCTGATACAAACCGTCGATCTGACCGCAACGGAATACGAAAACGTCATGATCGGTCCGTATCTGGACAGCATTGACTACAAAAACGGAACGCTGCTCGACTTCTTCAAGCAGCCGGCGGATACCATTAAAGATGACATCACCGTGCTTTACCCGCTCGTCGCATCCTTGACGGAGGGACAGAGAGCAGGCCTTGAGTGCATTACGCTGATTGACCTCATCATATTCGCTTTGACCGATGAGAACGGATACAAAGAGTTCGATCTCAAGACCGATCTGCCTTATTCGATCTATGCCGGCGTGGACCGCGGCATCTATGATTATGACAATGTTGCTTTGACGAGCGATGCGATCCGCGAAGGGAAAACCGGTCTTGATCAAAACATCGACGACGGATTTGCTCTTTCCATGTGGACCAAGATCATGGCAGGACTGACCGCGGCCTCTGCAGTCGGTATGGGGGCTTCGGTTGTATTCTATGTGCGTTCTGCCAGACTCATCCAATCGCTGGAGAAACAGCTGGAAACCATGAAC
>CACZOH010000194.1 GCA_902782785.1 uncultured Ruminococcus sp.
CTTTGACGGCGGCCTCGTTATATTTTTCCGTACGCTCTATGCTGTGGCCCCACATATTATTTGTCGGGGTTGTTGTTGCAAAGATGATCTTTTTGCTGTATCCGCTCAGCACTTTCTCAAGTCTGACCAGATTTTCAATGTACTCGTCAAGCTTTGTGAACGGACCGTCTCCCAGATCGCATACGTCCCAGAGACCGTTGTTCCAGTGTATGACGTCCGCTCCGGTAAGCATATCCTTCCACTCTAAGAGCGCCATACGAAGCGTGTATTTGACAAATCTGCCGTTATCGTCGGGTTCTACGGTCTCAAACTCGCCGGAAAGCAGCTCGGCGCATCTTTTTCCGTATCCGACCTGACGTATGGAGTCACCCAAAAGTACGACTTTTTTCATTTTTGACCTCCGTCCGGATACCTATAACATAGGTTTTTTTGTATTATAAAAAATACGGAAAAGAAAAGAAAGCAAATTATATTAACTTTTTTGTTAAATTTGTGCTTGTCCCGTGATGATCCCGTCAACCGTTTGCTTTTTTTATAAATACGGGTTTGTTCATTTAAACGCTGATATTTTTTTACATTCAAAAAGCGTAACATTCACTTCGGGTTTGCCTCTTATCCATAAAAAAGCTAAAATGTTATATTATAATATCAAAAAAAGGTTAATTGATATGATTAAGAGATATGAGTTCCTTCTTGCAGATCTTGACAACACCATTCTCGATTTCACGGCGGCTGAGCATAAAGCCGTTGAACGTCTGCTTCTGCATTACGGCGCGCGGGCGGACGCGGAAACGGTAAACGCCTATTCCGCCTTCAACGTCAGTCTTTGGGAGAGGCTTGAGAGAAAAGAAATAACGAGAAAACAGCTTCGCGACACGAGATTCTGCGATTTTTTCAGGCTGTACGGCATAGAAGGCGACGGAACGGAAGCGGCGGCGCTTTACGAACAGTATTTATCCGAAAACGCGTTCTGGATAGACGGAGCGCAAGAGCTGATACAGCGCTGTAAAGGCAAGATCAAATTTTACATAATCTCAAACGGCATGGCGCGCGTTCAGTTTCCGCGGCTTGAGGCGAGCGGTCTTGACAAGGCGGCAGACGGACATTTTATTTCCGAGCGCGTCGGTTACAACAAGCCCGATAAAAGGTTTTTTGATTATGTCTTCTCCTCAATTCCCTGCTTCGATCCCGAAAAAGCTCTCGTTCTCGGAGATTCGATCACCGCGGATATGTCCGGCGGTATAGCCTGCGGTATAGACACCTGTCTTTTTGACAGACGCGGCAAATATCACGCGGGCAGGATCAAGCCTATGTACATAATAGATGAATTATATAAAATATACAGTATTCTTCACATATAGGGTACCTACGAAAGGAAACAATATGAAAAAACACACAAAGATCATTGCGATTATTGCCCTCTCCGTTATGCTTCTGACGTATCTTTGCTCCTGCGCGGCTCCGAACACCGTTTCTACGGATACGAAATACAAGCTCGCGCTTGCGACGCAGCTTTTCCCCGACGCGGAAGGGGCTGAAGCAAGCAAAAGAGCCGAATTTGCTCTCGGCAGCGAGACAGTAAGCGGCTGCGCCTGGAAAGCGCTCAAGGAATACCGCAAGAGCACGTACGACAGCACGACCACCGACACGGTCGCGGCTATAAAGTATTATACTCCGGCGGAAGCGAAAGGCACCGACACGGTTTCCTACTCCGCGGCGTTCACCGCGGCGGCGAAAAGGCAGCTTGAACTTGCGGCGGCGGGCGGAGCCGAAATAATAGTCATTACGGACGACGATTACACAAACGCATATCTTGAAATAAAGGACACGACAAAAACCTTCGGCGAGATCGCCTTTGTTCTTCTGACCGTTCCCGGCTCAAGGACCGCAAACGCGGCGGCGCTGAACGCGAAGACCACGGCTGTCGTGCTTGACAACGAACAGTACGGTTATTTATTCGGTTACTACGCTTCACAGAACGGCTACAAAAAGATAGGCTACGCGGGCGAGGACAACAACGCATCCTCCGCGTTCATATCGGGTCTCAAGGCGGGCGTTGAAGCCGCGGGAGAAGGAGAAGTCATAACCTCCCTCACCTCCTCCGGTCCCGTTGAAAATATTATAAAAGAAGATATAGCAAAGATCTCGGACAGCGCGGATATCCTTATAGGCGATCAGCTCACGATGTCTTATATAAAGACCTCCGGCAAAAAGTACGCGAGCATTTACAAGGATGAAAAAGCGGAGTTTTATATAACGATCAATTCCGACGTTCTTACCGCTAAATTCACGGAAATAATAAACGCGGCGCGTCAGTCGAACGCGGCTTCCGTAAAGCGTCTTACCGCCGCCGACAATATCTTCGTATATTCAAAGGGAAGCGAGCTTGTCGCCATTCCCGAGCTTTCGTTATCGAAAGCCGACGCGGCGAAAACCGCGGAAACGACAGAAGCACAATAATAAAGGAAACGGGCTGTCCATACCGACAGCCCTTTAACAACGTATGATCACCGACTTGACGACGGGCAAGCCGCAGAAACTGATTTTCGGCTTCACAATGCCGATGCTTGCGTCCGTAATATTCCAACAGCTTTATACCTTGGCCGACTTCATCATAGCGGGCAAATACGTCAGCATCGACGCGCTCGCGGCTGTCGGCGTTTCCGGTATGGTCACGTTTTTGTTCATGGCCTTCGCAACGGGCTCGAACATAGGTATTTCCGTCGTCATATCTCATTATTTCGGAGCTAAGGAATACGGAAAAACGAAGACCGCGGTATATACCGCAGTCACCTCAATGGCTGTTATCTCTCTTTTGTTTACGGTCATAGGTGTTATTATCTCCTCTCCTCTGCTCGACGCCATGAACACGGACGCGTCAATAAAGGCTGAGGCGCTTCAATATCTCAACATCTACATTTACGGTCTTATATTCCTTTTCCTGTACAACGTCTGCACGGGCGCGTTCTCCGCGCTCGGAGATTCGACCACGCCGTTCATTTTCCTCGCCATATCGTCCGTGTCAAATATCATACTTGACATCCTGTTTGTTATCGTCTTCAGAATGGGCGTTGCGGGCGTTGCATGGGCGACGTTCATCTGTCAGGGATTCGCCTCCGCCGCGGCGCTGACGGCGCTCCTCGTCAGATTGATAAAGAAATTCCACCCGGAGATCAGGGGCAGGATGTTTTCTTTCGGTATTTTCAGACAGACGGCGCGGCTTGCGATACCGAGCATTTTGCAGCAGTCGTTCGTTTCCGTCGGCAACATACTGATCATGGCTAAGGTCAACACGTTTGAAAACGACTTTGTGGCGGCGTATTCGTCGTGCATAAAGCTGAACACGTTCATTATAAACTGCTGTATGACGATAGGAAACGCGGTATCGGCTTTTACGGCGCAGAACTTAGGCGCAAAAAAGCCGGAGAGGATAAAGAGCGGCTTCAGAAGCGGGCTTCTCATCGGAGAAAGCGTGGCGCTTTTTGCAATGGCGGTGTTCATGATATTCCCGAAGCCCGTCATTTCTCTTTTCCTTGACACGTCTCATCCCGAGATAATTCAAGGGGCGCTTGAGGCGGGCAGACACTTCATATATATCGTAACGCCTTTCTATATTCTTATGACGCTGAAGATCACGGCGGACGCGGTCCTGCGCGGAGCGGGCGCAATGGCGGAATTTACCGCGGGTACCTTCACCTCCCTGTTTCTGCGCGTCCTTTTCTCACACGTTCTGGGCACTTATATAGGCGAGAACGGTATATGGTGGGCGCTGTCAATCGGCTGGGTCTTACCGTGCGCGATGTCGTATATCTTCTATAAAACGGGAACGTGGAAAAGGAAGATCAGAAAAGCAGAAGATCAGTAACGGTTCGGCGCAAGCCGAACTCATATATTTATGCGGATCTGCAAAAAATAAGTCCGGGATGCGCCGGTATCGAAGAGCGCCGCTTTAAACTTGACAAAACGTTATTTTTATGATATAATGGAGAAGTATATTATAAGCAAAAACAAAATAGATCCATACCGGTCCGTATTTTCCGGATCTTTACCGGCTTCCGGGTCGTCGGTCCGGTCTTTTCACAAGAGAGGACAAATGAAATACAATGAAAGAAAGTCAGAAAAAAGCAATGAATAAAATATGTAAGATAACGGCTTTGTTTATTGCGGCGATAATGCTTTTCAGCTCTGCTCCGACGTTCGTTTCCGCCGCCGCAGACGGAGCGGGTGAAACGGGAAAAACCATCGGAACAGAGATAGATTATTCGGACGGAGCAGTACCGTATAAAGAGTTGTCCGCCGCGGATCTTCTGCGTCAGGCGGCGGGCATCACCGTCACAGAGGCGGAAAAGGAATACTTCTCCGCTCAAAACGTCACGTTCAGGTACACCGATAACGTTCCCGGAAGATCGGTCGAATGTGAAAACAAAGGGGACGGACTGCTTGTCACCGCGTCTCCGTATACTTACGCGGCGTCAAACGGCGAGACGGTCGAATGGATACCGAAGTCCGTCACCGTGAACGGAGTGAAAAAGTCTTTTGAAGGCGGGATATACGAGGCCGTCTTTGAAGGTCAGAGCGTCGGCGCGGATAATGAGATACTGACCGAATATACCGTAACGGTCGCGGTCCCCAAGCCCGTGCTTACCGCGCTTGCAAACGCCGGATTTGAAGAAGGAAAGCGCGTGACGGAAAGGAAAAACGCGTATGACGAGGAGCTTTACGCATACGAACTTGAGCATGATAATTATGAAAAAGAATACTCCGGATATCTCATAAGCAAAAACGAATACGAGGCTTATCTTGACGCTCTTGCGGTCTACAACGCCGAAAAGGCGGTATATGACGCCTATATCTCGGCAAAAGAAAAATACGAAAATGATTACGCCGCGTGGCTGTCATACACGGAAGCGTATGAGAAGTACGTTTCGGATCTTGCGGAGTTTGAGGTAAAAAACGCCGCGTATGAAAAACGGTACGCAGAAGATCCCGGAAGCTACGCCGCGCTTGACGCCTGCAGGGAGAGCATGGAGGTGCTGAACAGCATTTTCATAAGCGATTCCGAGGGACATATAATGTATAATACGCTTAAGGGCGACACGGTGGCTCAGGTCGTTTCAAGAAGAGACGAGCTTGTGGAATACGGCGTGTCGGAGGCCGATTTAGACGACGCCGGTCAGTCAACGGAGCGGCTTATAGCGGTGCTTACGCCTTATTGCAATCTGTCCTCCGGGAAGGACCGCTTCGCATACTATAAAGAAAACTTCGGTGAGATCAAAAGTCAGTTTGCGCGTCTTTACTCCGCGCTTTATTCGCTTGCGAATACGGCGCTTGTGCGTATGGAGCTTCAGAAGAGGGAAAAACTTGAAAGATACTATCAGTTCGTCGCCCAGTTATACGTTATAAGCGCGGGACTTGACGACGAAACGACGTTTTCCGACGAATGGAACGTGCGCGGAAACAGGGCGGCGGACGTTCTGGAAAGCGTCCAGATCGTATCAGACCGCGATTCGTCAGATCCCGAGGGTTTGAATTATCCCGAAAGCGGCGATCTGCCGGAGAAGCCCGTACGTCCGACGGAGCCTGAAAAGGCGGAAAAGCCGGAATATGACGTTCCCGACGAGGCTGAGGAGCCGTCGGATCCTCCCGCCGTTGTAAACGAGCCCACAGAGCCGGTAAAGCCGACGTCACAGCGTCCCGAAGAGCCCGTTTTCACAAAAGAGCAGCTATCGCTTGAAAACGAGGTTAAAAACGGCGGCTTGAAGAAGCGCGCGTTCGGCAGCGCACAGCCTTTGACCTTCAGGACCACGGTAAAATACGATCCCGAAAGCCTCAATAAATATACCGTAATATTCGCCGATCACGACGGAACGGTGCTGAGTGAAAAGACGTATTACAAGGGCGACGGCGTTACGGTACCGGAAGATCCTCAAAGAGAAGAAGACGACGAATACACGTACACGTTCACAGGGTGGGATAAAGAAATAACCGCCGTTTCGGGCGACACGACTTATAAAGCGGTTTATGAAAGAACAGAGAAAGCACCCGCGTTCATACCGGGCGACGTGAACGGCGACAACGCCGTAAACAATAAGGACGTAGTGGCTCTGTTCAAGTCCGTATCGGGCGGAGACGGCGTTTACGACAAAGTCCGTGACTTCAACGAAGACGGCGCCGTAAACAACAAGGACGTCGTCGCTCTGTTCAAACACGTAAGCGGAAATTAAGACCTTATAACGATCTTTTTACGGCAGGGTCATCCGCCGCGTTTTCCCTTACGTCAAAGACATAAAAAAAGCGTCCCGGTGCGATCACAAGCGTCGGTAATCGCGATAAGAACGGCAAAATATACGAATATGGTGCGGATATGACGCAAAAATACCGTATTTAGCGGGTTTTGCGCCGTATTTCCGTTGTGTTTTCAAAAAAGAGAGTAAAAAATGAAAAAAAGAAATCGGATAACGGCTTTATGTGCGGCGGCGGTAATGCTTTTCGGCTCCATCCCGCTTTACGTTTCGGGCGCCGCGCCGGGTGCGACAGAGAGAGAAAAAAATCTCGACGCTCAGATAAACTATTCGGAGAGCGAGCAGTCATATAAAGAGCTCTCCGTCGCGGAGCTTTTGCGTCAGACGGCGGGCGTCAGCCTCACCTCCGCGGAAAAGGAGTATTTTTCCATTTGCGAGATAACGTTCAAATACAGCGACAACGTCCCCGCAAGATCCGTCTCCTGCAAAAACACGGACGACGGATTTATTATCACGGCGTCGCCTTATTCCTATAAGGCGTCGAACGGCGCGACGGTCGAATGGATCCCCAAATCGGTAACTGTCAACGGTACGAAAAAGACTTTTTCCGACGGGCGGTATGAGGCGGTTTTCAACGGCCTTTCCGACGGCGATAACTACGAGATAAGGACGGAATACGCCGCCTCGATAACCGTGCCTAAATCTGTCCTTACGACGCTTGCAAACGCCGGTTACGAAGAAGGACAGCGCGTTATTGACGAGAAAAAAGCGTATGAAGACGCGCTTTCCGCATATGAGCGCGAGCGTGAAAAATACGAGAAGGAATACTCCGAATATCTCGTAAAGAAAAACGAATATACGACGTACGTGAATGCCCTCGCCCGCTACAACACGGAAAAGGCGGAATACGACGCTTACGCCGCGGCAAAAGAACGGTATGACAAGGATTACGCCGCCTGGCTCGCATATACGGAAGCATATGAAAAATACGAAAAAGAGCTTGCGGATTATGAAGAGAAAAACGCGGTATACGAAGAACAGTACAGTCTTTTTGCCGACAGCTACGCGGCGCTGAGCGCGTGCCGCAAGAGTATGGAGGTGCTGAACAGCGTTTTCATAAGCGATTCCGCCGGTCATACGATGTACAGCACCCTTATGGGAGACACGGTGGCGACTGTCGTTGCAAAAAGAAGAGAGCTTATCGAATACGGTGTAAACGAGGTGGATATAGACAACGCCGGAAACGCGACGAACCGTCTTATCGCGGTTTTGGCGCCGTACAGAAATCTGTCGACGGAAAGAGACCGCTTCGCCTACTACAAAAACAACTACAATGAGATAAAGAGCCAGTTCGTGCGTCTGTACTCCGCTCTGCACTCGCTTGCCAACAACGCGCTCGTGCGCATGGAGCTTCAGAAAAGAGGAAAACTTGAAAGATACTATCAGTTCGTCGCTCAGTTATACGTTATAAGCACGGGGCTTGACGACGGTGTGACCTTTTCCTCGGGATGGAACGTCCGCGGCAACAGCGCGGCGAGCGTTCTGGACGGCTCACAGCTCGTATCGGACCGCAACTCGTCTGATCCCGACGGGCTCGAATATCCCGAAAACAGCGATCTGCCGGAAAAACCCGTGCGCCCGGAGGAGCCGAAAAAGGTGGACAAACCGCAGTTCGGCTACACGAGCGAGATAAAGGAACCGTCGGGTCCTCCCGCCGCCGTCGCCGAGCCGAAGGAGCCGAAGAAACCGACGGGAAAGCGCCCGGAAACGAAGGTGTTCACCGCTCACCAGTTATCGTTGGAAAACGAGATAAAAAACGGCTCTCTGAAAAAGCGCTCGTTCGGCAGCACACAGCCTTTGACGTTCAAAACAACGGTCTCACGCACGGCTGTATCGCCCTCGTACGTTTTCGTCAGTTTCTATGATTACGACCGTCAGACGCTTCTTTACAGCGAGAAGACTCAGATAGGAGGGAGCGTTTCCTACAAAGGCGAGGAGCCGGCGCGCAAAGCCGACGTCAAAAACACGTACGCTTTCTCCGGATGGCTGGACGAAAACGGGAAACCGGCGTCTTTTACCGATCTGAATAACGATCAGAGCTTCTACGCGTCATATACCGCGACGCAGATAAAATATAAAATAACCTTTGAGCTTCACGACGGTAAGACCGACACCGAGTTCATATACGGCGAACGCCCTGTCTGCCCGAGGGAAACGTCGTCATACAGCGAGGACGGCAAAGAATATATCTTCGATGGCTGGTCTCCGGCGCTCGCCCTCGTGACGGGCGATGCTGCGTATAAAGCGGTCTACCGCGAAAACGACGGCAGATTTACCGTATCCTTCAACGTGCGCGGCGTGCAGACCGATTACCGGCTCGCCGCGGGTGAAACGCCCACGCCTCCGGAAGCGCCCGAAAAATATATCGAGGGTATGTATCTGTACGAGTTTTCCGGCTGGTCTTCAAAGATCGCAAAGGTCACGGGAAACGTCGTTTATACCGCTGAATACTCAAGATCCGTCGCGGTCCCGACAGAGAAAAACACAGGCGCCGAGGTGACGGAGGGCGCGTCTCATCTGCTTGTTGACTGTACCGGCAGGGGCGCCGCGGATTATTCAAAACTGATCTCCTTCGCCAAAGAAACGGGAAAAGGTCTGGCGTTCAAAAACGGCGAGGTGACCGCCCGGTTTTCACCGGACGACCTCTCTTCTCTTGACGCCGCCGTCCGTTTTGAGTTGAAATACGCCGACAAACAGCTTGAGCTTGCTTTCAGGACCGCGTCGGGCGAAACGCCCTCCGTGGACCTAACCGTACCCGTCGGTTTTGAAGGAAAGGATACTGCCGCCGCGCACGTTTACAAGAAGAGCGCGGACGGTCTCAATGAGCTTTCGCCCGGGATCAAAGACGGAGCGCTGCTTCTGCACGTTTCAGGAGACGACGTTTACACCGTCGCCTTCAGCTACGCGATACAGACGGAGAGTATCGGCGCGGGATATCTGAAAACCGAGCCGAAGACGGCGGAAAAGGGCAAAACCGTCGTCATCACCGTACAGCCCGACTACGGCGCTTCCCTGTCGGAGCTGTATATCACGGTAAACGGAGAAAAAACCGTCCTTGAGAAAAAGACCTTCGTTATGCCGGACGGCGACGTCACCGTGACGGCGGTCTTTGAGAAAACGGGATACGTTATAGTTTTCCGCGACGAGCAGGGCGGCGAGATATCGAGACAGCTTTGCGCGTACGGAGAGATGCCGAAGCTGCCCGACGATCCGAAAAAGGAGGGCGACGAGAATACGGTTTACGCATTTTCGGGCTGGGAGCCCGAGGTAATGCCCGCAACCGCCGACGCGGAATACCGTCCGTTGTTCAAAGCTGGCGCACGTGAGGGCGGCGACGAGTACAAAACGACCCCGCAGACCGGATTTTTCACAAGAGTTCTGCCGAAAATACTTCTTGTTTTGCTTCTTGCGGCATGCCCGGTGGTGCTGATAGTCGTTCTTGTCCGTAAAAGACGAAAAAAAACTTGATTTTTTAAAAAAAAATTTATAAAACCTATTGCAAAAAAAGAAAAACTGTGTTATAATAGTACAACCAATTCCTATGGGCTAATTATATCATGTGGAACCAACTTAAAAAAAGGTAGGTATTAACTATGAAAAACAACACGTTTGCAAAACTTGTTGCCGTACTGTTAGTTGCGGTCCTGTCTGCCGGACTGTTCTCAGTCGCGTCCTTCGCGGAAGAGAAAGTGGTATCCGACGGCGAGTACACCGACTTATCATACGACAACGGTACCGTTATCGTCAAAGTTGAAGCCGCAAGGCTCAGCGAGATAATACAGAAGAGGGAATTCACGAAGGACGCCCTTCTGAAGCTTCTCCCCACCGAACTGTATAACATTTATCAGAACCGCACGAAAGAGTCCGTCGTTGACTTCCTCTGCCTGCTTGCAGAGAAAGAAGTCCTCATGCATTCCGAAATGCTGAGACTTTTCAACGAAAAGGGCGAAATACTTGATAAATATCTCCCCCCGGAATACTGGGTATCTCCCACCGGCGGCGAGGCGACCCAGGCTGAGGTTGCCGACAACATCAGAAACGCGGGCGGCTCGAAGCTTAAGAAGGACGTACGCAACTTCTTCGTTCAGACTCTTCTCAACGAAGTAGACGTTATGACCTGCAACGGCACCGAGATCTTCAAGGGCGATCCCGTTTGGGAATTTGACCACAACGCGATCCAGACCGTAGTTCTCAAGTCTCTGCCCGACGTTCAGAAAGCCACCGAGCTCA
>CACZOH010000195.1 GCA_902782785.1 uncultured Ruminococcus sp.
CGTTTGCAGCGCCGCCCTCCGTGAAGCCCGCGGCTATGGGACACCATATATCTATATAATCGCGCATAAAGTCGATCCCGTCCGTATTTTCATCATATGCGGCGCTGACGTAGAATGGCGCGATAGTGCGGATCTCCGGAAAGTTCTTTTTCGTCTTGCCGTAAACGGATGCAAGCTTGTCAAGCGCCTCTTTGTCACTCGGCTCATCCACCGAGTAGAAATACGCTTTTTTGATCCAATCGTCGTTTTTCTTCAACTTGTTATATACCGGACTCGTCTGCGGAACTATGAAAGAAGTCACCCGCGGATCGCTCATATACGCGTCAGCCTGACTCCCCGTAACGTCATACGGCAGATAATACGGCGATACACGGTAATCTATCACAAAATCGTAATACGACTTATAAAGCACCTTATAGTTAGTGTTTTTACCGTAATTCTTTATATGATCCCATATTCCCATTGCGCTTTTTGAATTCGGCGTATCGGAAATTTCAAAATCCCACACGTGACAGTTGAGCGGGCAGACACGCACCGGCTCGCCGTACTGTTTTACTGTCAGATTTCCGCTGTAATCTCCCGGCTTTGTGTCTTTTTCCGTTCTTATGCGGACTATTATGACCTGGCTGTTTTTCCGCTTGATGTCTATCGTATCGATTTTTTCGTTCATCGGGACCATAATATCGGGATATTCGCGGCCGTCCGAATACGGTACGGAATAAACGCGAAAGATATCCGTTTTGAGAGAATTACCGTATCTGTCACTGATATCGGAAAGCTCGACGGATAAACCGTTTATTCCTGCAGGGGCGTACATATAAAGCTGAGCGTTTTCATACTCGTTTTTAGCCATATATACGGTATAATCCTCCGTGCCGGCGTTCTGGATATCGGTAGGCTTTATACTCGTAGGCGTTTTATTGAAAGCGTGGTTATACCACACGTCAAGCCGCGCGTCCGTATTCTTAAGTTCTGTTTGCGTCGGCTCCGTTTCCGTTACGTATTCCGTTTCCGTTTCAGACGCCTGTTCTGCCGTTGTGCCGGTGAACGACGTATCGGCCGGCGTGGTCACGGCAGCTTCACCCGCGCATCCGGCAAAAGCCGTCAGGATCAATATGATTGCAGTCAGAATAACAGATTTTTTCATTGATTTCTCCGATTATGAAATTTTATCTATATATTGTTTCAATTTTCCCCGATATACTATACCGAACAAAAGTGAGATTATATACGCCTGAAGCGTGCAGGAAACCAATTCCTCGGCAAGGCGCGGGATAAGAAGAACAAGGATCGCTCTGTCGGACCAGACCTCGAGCACCTGTTTTAAAATAAACGTATTTACCGTTGTGACGACGACGCCAGCGGAAACGGCGCAGACGGCGATACGGATAAAGCCGAGCACTCTGCTCTGCCCGTCCTCGCCCCTGTCGGCTTTTGCGAGTATAATGTTTATAACGATGAACAGTATCCCGACAACGCCCGAGAGCTCAAGCCCGAACGCAATAAGATTTATGTAAGCCGCAAGGTTTTTGCGGTACGCGTCCGACGATGAAAACGATACGCCTTCCGTGCTTTCGTTCGCGGTGAGAGCTTCAGCCTCCGCCGCTTCAAACGGTACGTTTATTTTCTGCGCGTATTTCTCCGCGGCGCTGCCTTTCTCACCTTTTATTACGGTCAGATTTTCGCCGCCCGCGTCGTCCGCTATCGTTTTATAAGTTTTCGGGATATAAAGCCCGCCCGTGCAGTCGGACAGCGCTTCTTTGCCTATCTTTGTGACGGTATTCTTATATCCTTTGACCTCATAATACGTATACAGCGTCTCACCCGTCTGTTTTGTCAGCGTTATCGTGTCTTTGTTATACCTCGCGAGCCCGACGGCAAGCTTTGACAGAGGCGAAAGCTCCATCTGCTCAAGTTCGCCGCGTAAGGGCAGATCCTTCTGCGAAGCCACGATCCCCGTCATAACGTGATCCGAGCAAAGCGAAATATTGACCGCCGCGCCGAAAATGCCGATAACGGCGAAGACGGATATCAGGATAATCCTGACTTTCTTTTCCGCCTTCTTCGTAAGCAGACGCCACAAAATTCCTTTTATGACGCCGCCGCAGAACGCCGTCAGAGTCAGCCACGGGATATACGCGCCGTCCGGCGCGACAAGATATCCCAGAACGTCGGACAATGCGGAAGCGGCGCCGCCGAATAAGGGTCCGCAGAACGCCGCGGGAAAGAACGTGAAAATGCCGGAAAAACCTATCTTTATACCGACGCCCGGAATATTGAGCGCCAGATTGGTAAATGATTTTACAACGACGGCGAGCGCCGCGAAAACGGCGGTGAACGTCATTTTATAAAGCAGTTTTTTTGTTTTTTCGCGTGTGAAAAGCTTCTTTTTCTCCATAAAAAACACCTCCCTTTACAGATTTTCCTGCATACAAGGGAGGATATTTTCTTCCGTTGCACAGCGGGATGCGGAAATGCGACCGCAGGATCTCTCCTTTCGTCCGCGCGGCAACTCCCCGTCCGCACGGCACTTAACGCCTTACTTCCTACTCTGTTTGGATTATTGTATCATAAATACGTATAATTGTCAATAGCAAAAAGCGCAAAAAAACACGGTTTATCAAAAAGATATACCGTGTTTTTGACCTCTTATTCGGCTTTTTCCTCGGTCGCTTCCTCAACTGCCTCGGCAGCCTCTTCTACGGCTTCCTCGACTACGGGCTCTTCAACCGCTTCTGCAACGGTCTCGACCTCGACTTCGACTTCGTTCTCAAGAGCCTCGGTCTCCTCAGCCTTGACAGCCTCGGGCTTGGCGTATGCAAAGTGCTTTGCCTTTGCAAGTCTGGTGACCTCTGCGTCGTACGGCAGAAGCGCTACCTGACGCGCTCTTTTGATAGCGGTCGTGAGCTCGCGCTGATGCTTTGCGCAGGTGCCCATAACTCTGCGGGGCAGGATCTTGCCGCGCTCGGATACGTATTTCTTTAATTTATCCGCGTTTTTGAAATCGATATATTCCACTTTTTCCGCACAGAAGGCGCAAACCTTTTTTCTTCTGCGGACGTTGCCTCTGAACGGTTTTTGTTCCTTATCCATTTATAATTCCTCCTAAATTATTCGCCGCTTTCAATACGGGGCGGCTTTACCCGTTATCAGAACGGGAGATCGTCCTCGTCCGCCTCTTCAAACTGCGTCATCTCCGCGGGAGCGGTAGAGTACGCGGGCGTCTGAACGGGAGCCTCGCCTGAGAAATCCCTGTTCGGTCCTTCTCCCTTTGAGTCGACGAAATTTATTTCGTCAACAATGACTTCGGTAGTGTATCTCTTGTTGCCCTGCTGGTCGGTCCATGAACGGTTCTGAATGCTGCCGATCACGCATACCGACGAGCCTTTTCTGAAATACCTTGAAAGCAACTCAGCCTGCTGACGCCATGCTACGCAGTTTATGAAATCAGCCTGAGGCTGATCGCCCTGCTTTGCAAATCTTCTGTTTACCGCAACGGTAAAAGAACATACCGAAGTGTCGTTCATCTGCGTTTTTTTGAGTTCCGGGTCGGCTGTGAGCCTGCCGGCGAGTATGACTTTGTTTAAATTCAGATTAGCCATTTTTACACCTCTTTTTTAAATCACTTATCAAGTCTTACAACTATCGAACGCATAACGCCGTCCGTGATGTTGAAGATACGCTCAAGCTCGGGAGTGAAGCCGGGCTCGCTCGTAAAGGTGATAAGAGTGTAGTAGCCGTCCGCTTTCTTGTCTATTGCGTAAGCGAGCTGACGGGTACCCCATTTTTCGACCTTTTCAACCGTGCCGTTAGCCGCGATGAGATCGCTGAATTTGTTAACGACAGCTTCGATGCCTTCGTCTCCGAGGGAAGGATCGACGATGAACATGGTCTCGTATCTGCCTTGTACCTTTTCCATTTTATTAACCTCCTTCTGGACATAAGTCCGCGCTTTGCGCGCGGCAAGGGACGGGATCATAATATCCCGATTGGTTATTATATCAGCAAAATCCGGTTTTGTCAATAGGTAAGAGGCAATTTTTTCCGGATATTTGTAAAGAAAAATATAAAAATAATTTGTTTTCCCCTTGACGAATACAATTTAATGATGTATAATACTTTAAAAGAGGGTTTTGTACCCGCATTTTATCGAAAGGAAGCGAACAATGAAAAAACTTACTGTAATCTTGCTTGCGCTGCTTATGGTCGCGCTGGAGATCTGTATAGCGTCATGTCAGACGTCTCCGCCTGCAAATACGGACCCGTCGGAAACAGCGGCTGACACCGTACAGCAGCAGACGGAAACGGACGCGGGCACGGAAACGGAAAAGCTCACTCTCAACGTACCGGACGACCTTGACCTCGGTGGCGATACGATAACCTTCCTCGTTATCGACGGCAACTTCAACGGCGCGGCTTGGGAGAGCCAGGATATTTATCAGGAAGAGGATTCAACGGACCCGATAGCATCCGCTGTTTACAGAAGAAATAAATATCTTGAAGACAAATATCATGCAACGATAGCTCAGGTCGAGCAGACGAGCACGGGCGCCGTCGCAAAGAAGGCGATAAACTCCGGCTCCGACGAATATCAGGTACTTATGTGCGACACTAAGAGCACGCTTTCGCTCGTTCAGTCCTGCCTGCTCCGCGACCTCAATTCACTTGAGGGACTTGATATGACTCAGCCGTGGTGGGATCAGAACCTTGTAAAGAACTGCTCCATCTGCGGAAAGCTGTTCTTTGCCACGGGCGATATTTCCATAATGGACAACGACGCCACGTGGGTAATGATGTTCAACAAAAAGATGATAAGCGACTTTGACCTTGAATCTCCGTACGATCTCGTCAGAAACAACAAATGGACGTTTGACAAGATGTTCGAGATGATGCAGAAGGTCCATTCCGATGAAAACGGCAACGGCAAGGTCGATTACGACGAGGATAAATTCGGATTCGTAACGCACAACTCCTCTCTCGGCGCTTTCTATTACGCCGCTGGCCTGCAGGTCATAGAAAAAGACGCAGACGATATGCCGATATTCCCCGAACAGAACGCGGAATACGTAAACCTTGTGCTTGACAAGAGCATACAGCTCTGGACCGACAAGACGATCACGTGGTCAGCAGACCGCGACGGTTACGGCGCCGTTGAGCTTCAGGAAATATTCCAGGACGGCCGCGGACTGTTTCTGGGCGAGGTCATGCAGCTTGTTTTCAGACTCCGTGAGATGGACATAGACTTCGGTCTTATCCCGTTCCCGAAGTACGACAGCGAGCAGAAGAATTACGGACATTTCGTCCACCAGACCACCGCTCTGCTCTCAATACCGGTATCCTGCAAGAACATAGAAAAAATCGCTCCGTTCGTTGAAGCCATGGCTTACGAGTCAATGTATACCGTAACGGAAGCTTATTACGAAACGGCTCTCAAGGGCAAATACTTCCGCGACCCCGAATCACGTGAGATGCTTCCGATAATCCTGAGTTCAAGAACGTTTGACCTTGGTTCGACGCATATGTTCGACTGGGGCGGAATCGCGTCCATATTCACTTCACTTCTTTCAAAAGGCAGCAACGCCTACGCGTCAAGCTACAAGAAGAAGATCAAAGCTGCAAGAACAAGACTGCAGAAGGACGTTGAAAAGATACTCAAACAGACCTGATCAAAGATGAAGAAAAAAGAACTGCCGGTCCCGACAGTTCTTTTTTTGTTCTTTTTTTTCAAAACGTTTTACCGGTCTTCCCGGTATACGGTCATTTAAGGGTCATCGGTGAATACGGCGCCGTGTACGTATCCGATGCGGAACCGTTTCCTATCACGCCGCGTGCGTTATTGCCGAACATTATGAGCTTTCCGTCCGCTTTGATGTACGCGCTGTAATGCGTGCCCGCGCCGCAGCCGATACAGCCGTCCGTTATATATTCGGGCGAGTTCTTCGTCTGTCCGTCGGACGATATCTGATTGTAATTGTTCAGACCGTAACCGTAGACCTTGCCGTCCGCCGCGAGCAGAATTATATGTTCGTCCTGTATGTACGCTTCTTTCATACCGTCGGCTATCTTTACGGGTTGACCCGCCGCCGCGCCCACGTCGAACGACGATGCGCTTCTCCAGCCCATGTAGTACAGTTCTCCGCTTTCGTTTATCGCAAGGCAGTTATGCTGTCCCGTAGATACGAACGTGAAATCATCGCCGAGCTTAAGCGGCTCCGTCAGCGTTTC
>CACZOH010000196.1 GCA_902782785.1 uncultured Ruminococcus sp.
CGCCACGGGGCGATTATCTTCATATCGGGAGCGAACGCCTTTATCGCAAGCTCAAAACGTACCTGGTCGTTTCCTTTTCCCGTACAGCCGTGCGCTATCGCGTCCGCGCCCTCGGCCTTCGCTATCTCCACTATACGCTTTGCGATTATCGGACGCGCAAACGACGTGCCGAGCATATATTTTTCGTAAAGCGCGCCCGCCTGCACCGTCGGGATTATATAATCGTTGACGAATTCATCCGTCAAATCTTCTATATAAAGCTTTGACGCGCCCGTCTTTATCGCTTTTTCCTCAAGTCCGTCAAGCTCGGTCCCCTGACCGACGTTGCCCGAAACGGCTATGACCTCGCAGTTGTTGTAGTTTTCCTTGAGCCACGGTATGATTATCGAGGTATCGAGACCGCCCGAATATGCAAGCACTACTTTCTTTATGTCTTTTTTATTCATTATTATGTCCTCCGAATTTATTGTATGCACATTATACTGCATAAATATGCAAAAGTCAAGACCTAAAATGAAAAAATATGCAAAAATTTTGAATTTCGGAGAATAAAATACATAAAACCGCGAAATTGATCACGGTTTTATGCAATATATACAAGTATTATGAATTATTTGACGCCGGACGCTATGATGGAGACCTTTATCATATCTCCGAGCTGATCGTCAAAGTCGAAGCCCCAGATTATGTTGGCGTCGGGAGCCGTCGTTTCCGCTATCTGATTTGATATCTCGTTTATCTCGTCAAGCGATACGTTGTGGTTTGCCGAAAGATATATTACAAGACCCTTGGCCTCGTTCATGCCCTTTTCAAGCAGCGGGTTCGTCGTTGCGGCGGCGACGAGCTTCTTTACGCGGTCGTTGCCCTCCGCCACGGCGTTGCCTATGAATATGTCGCCCGAATTGCGGAGCACCGCGTTTATGTCCGCGATGTCTATATTTATAAGCATAGCCTTCGTAAGTATCTCGAGCACGGACAGAACGCTCTCGCAAAGAACGTCGTCAATAAGACGGAAAGCGTTTGCAAACGTGATCTTCTGAGTTGTGGAGTTCTTGACGTTCTCGTTCGGGATTATTATAATCGCGTCGGAATACTTGCGGAGCTCTTCAAGTCCCTCGTCCGCTACGCTCATCCTGCGGGAGCCTTCAAACGCGAAAGGCTTTGTTACAACGGCGATCGTGAGAGCGCCGGCCTCGTGAGCCGCCTTTGCCACTACCGGCGCGGCGCCGGAGCCTGTGCCTCCGCCGAGACCCGCCGCTATGAACGCGACGACGCAGCCGTCAAACAGGGAAACGAGCGTATCATAGTTTTCCTCTGCAGCCATTTTGCCGAGAGCCGGATTGCCGCCGCAGCCTCTGCCGGAGCCGTGCTTTGCTCCCAGATGTACGGGCGTGACCGCTTCCGAGCGCAGGGCCTTGCTGTCCGTATCTATTCCGAAATACGTTATTCCGTTCGGCTTTGCTTCCGCAACGCGGCAAACTGAGTTGTTGCCGCCGCAGCCTACGCCGGCAACCGTGATTTTCATAAATTCAGTATCGATCATTTTTGTATTCTCCCGTGTAAATAATTTCAATATATGTATTCTGTATTATTATAAACCAAAAAATCCGTTTTGACAAGTGTTTTTTGCAAATTTTACGCAAAATTTTGCAAAAAATGATAAAAATATCGCTTATTTTATGCGCGTACATAAAAAAATATCAAAAATTTGCCAAAGTAATGTGAAAACACTTGATTTTCACGGCGGGATTTGGTATACTTTAATCATAAAAAAGAAAGGAAGGCGACCTAAATGAATAAAAGACTGAACAGAAACAAGCTGATAATCGGAGCGTATATCCTTCAGCCGTACGCGAGAACGGAGAAGCATATCAGGGAGCTTGCGGAATGCGGGATAGAGCTCGTGGTATGTCTGTCAAAGCCGGACAGAGAAACGCTCGACCTGCTTGAAAAATATCACGTTGGGTGTATCGTAAGCGGCATCCTGCCCGGCTGGTGGGGCGGCGACGGAGCGGGAGCCGGCACGCTTCACGAGAGAAACACGCTTGATATATATCTTAAAGCCGCCGAAGAGTTCGAGGATCATCCCGCGATATGGGGCGTCGACATAGGAGACGAGCCGTCCGCGCTTGACTTTGAGCATTACGGCAAAATAGCGGAGACGACGGAGAAGGCTTTTGCAAATCAGTTCGCTTATCTTAACCTTTACCCGAACTACGCTTCCGTCGCGGCTAATACCGAGGATCAGACGACGTGCCAGCTCGGGACCGCCACCTATCAGGAGCATATAGACGAATACGTTAAACGCATCAGCCTGCCGTACATAAGCTATGACTTCTATATCTATTCGCTGCCGAAGAATATCGGCGTCGGCAAGATGCTCGATAATTTCAGGATAGTCGCGGACGCCTGCAGAAAAACCGGGCGTGATTTCTGGTATATACCGCAGGTAAACAGTCTGTTTCCCGAGGTATTTACAAGCGAGAACAGACTGCGTTATCAGGCATATACCGCGCTCGCGTACGGCGCGACCGTCATAAACTGGGCGTGCTATACAGGCGGCTGGTGGGCTAACAACGTGCTTGACACGGACGGAAACAAAACGGAGCAGTACGAAAAGCTGAAAAAGATAAACCGTGAGATAAAAAATATCGCAGAGCTTTATATGGAGTATAAAAACGTCGACACTCATCTTATAGGCTTTGACGGTGAAGAATCCCTGTCGCAGTTCCCGGAAATAAAGACGGTGAAAAGCCTTGACACCGGAGCGATGAGAGATTTGAAGGCGGAGAACGGAAGCCTTGCCGTCGGGCAGATGGTAAACAGGGCGGATCCTTACAAGACAGCGTTCGTTATCTGCAACGCCTCCGACGCGTACGACGAAAAACCCGCGGCTGCAGCCGTAAAATTCAGATCAGACAAAACAGTCAAAATCTACAGCGGCGAAGGCGTCATCCCCCTCACAAAAAAGGGAAATGAATATACCTTCGACCTCGCAAACTGTCACGGTGTGATAATTACGGCGGAATGATTTATAAAAATAATGTAAATAATTATAAAAACCGCTTGACTTGTGGCTAAATTAAGTATATAATATAGCCACAGAAATGGAGGGTTAGTATATGCAAATCGTACCGATGAGAGATCTTAAAGATACAGTTAAAATAGAAAATCTGTGTGAGACGACAAAGGCACCGGTTTTCGTAACGAAGAACGGCTACGGAAAGCTTGTCGTTATGGATATGGACTGCTTTGACAGGCTGATGAATCAAGCGTATGAAGCGAAGGTCATAAACGAAGGGCTTGCCGACCTTAAATCAGGCAAGGTCAAAGACGGAAAAACCGTCCTTGACGATATGAGGCGGAAATATGGCTTCTAATACGTTCCTATTTACCGATACCGCCGAAAAGGATTTGGACGATACTCTGTCGTATATTTCAAAAGAGTTGTGCAATCCGATCGCCGCTAAAAATTTGTTTTTTAAGATCGGAGAAACTATCGACAGAATATGCGATTTCCCGGAGAGCTGTCCTCTTGTGGAAAACGAATACGTTGTTTCAAAGGACATAAGAAAAGCGGTGATAGATAACTACATAATGTATTATGCTTTTGAAGAAGACAGCCATAACATATCAATTCTCCGTATCGTTTACGGAAGAAGAAATCTCGATGAGATCATTAAGCTGATCACTTGAACAAAATGAGGCGGGAACGATTCCCGCCTCTGCTGTTCTTTGTATTGTTACGTTTTTTCTTGCCGATTATTTTTTTCATTACCGATTTCATAAACAAATACAGCGACCGGCTTTTCATCATCGGGAATTGTCAGCATCCCTGAATCTACGGCGCATTTTCCGATTAAGCCGACTGTTCTGAAAAACAGAGTTTTACCTACGATCTTTTCCACGATGGAGTCAACGCTTTTCGGCGCGTCAAAGACTATGCAAAATACTTCCTTATCACGCCGCGCCGAACTCCCGATTCGGTTTTATAATACTTATTATTTTTTGACGCCCCATACAGTCAGCGGGGTTTTTTTGTCAGGTATTGTGATAATACCGTCTTTTACCAGCGTTTCAAAAATGATCGCCGCGGTGTCAAGGCGGTAGCTTATAGCGGCTATCGTGCCGCACTGGTCGCGGACAGACGGCGGACAGTGTTCGGTAAGCAGTTCAGCCGCTATATCCGAATACTCCTTCATCAAATCGGTTTCTTTTTCGATGACAGAATATAGAGCTTCTACAATGGTAATGTATCCGGTTTCGTCAAACACAGGGAAGTTTGCGAATAAACGATTGTTTTCTATGTTCAGAATACCCTCCGAAAGAATTTCATTTAAAGCGTCTGCACTGGTGTGGGGAAGCGGTTTTTCTTCTATCGCCGATAAAACAAGTCTGCTGTTCTCGCCGAATCGGCCGTGCGAAAAGAAGCACGAACAATTTTTAAACACCTTGTAATTTTCGGTAGAAAACCAGGAGCTGTTTTCATCCTCGGAATTGTGCATTGAAATACCCGAGAATTTACAAAAATCATAATTATTGTCATGTCCCCACAAGAAGCCGCGTCCTCCGAGCGGCAGCGGCTTATATTCTCCGTACGGATATTTTTCATCCGTTTTTTCAAAGGCGTTGACGAACGCGATATTCATCAGCGAGATTATAACACAATCTTCATCAAAACCGATTTTTTCAAAAGCCGCCTTATTTATAGTTGGCAAAAGCGCTTTTACATCTTCAAATATTTCTTTTGAGATTTTTATAAAATTGTTTTTTGCCTTATCCGCGAGTTCTTTTTCAAAATCCTTTGTGAGTATCACGAGATTTGTCTGATACTTGTCCTTATTATGTAAAAGCAGTCCCGCGTCCGTAAGTATTTTAATTTCTTCCTCAAGATACGGCATCGAGAC
>CACZOH010000197.1 GCA_902782785.1 uncultured Ruminococcus sp.
ACGACAAAGGTCTTTTCGTCTACGATATCGAGGCGGTGAGCGGCGATATGATAATCGAAAACACGGTCCACGGCACAAAAACGGGTGTGACGCTTAAGGACCTGCCGGAGGCGTCGGACTTTTATCTCACCGTGACGGCCGTCGACAACAACGGCAACAGATCCGCCTCGGAGAGGGTAACGTTCAAAACGTCAACGGACACGACGAAGCCGACGCTTGAAAGCGCCGATTTCACCGAAGACGGAAAGATAAAGATCGTTTTCGACACGTTTATGGACAAAGAGCGCGCAGAGGATACGTCGCATTATATGCTGAACTACGGCGGCGAGGTGACCGCGGCATCTCTGGCGGACGACAGAAGAACGGTATTTCTTGACGTTAAGAATACAGACGAAAACAAAGTTTACGTATTGGGCGTCATAGGTCTTACAGATACGAAGTTCAACAAAAACGACACGGGATACGTTGCCGTGACCGTAGAGCGCGATCTTTATATGTCAGTCGACTTTGAGACGGACGAGAACGGCGCGTCCTACACGTCCGGCAAACACGTCGCCACGGTCAAGGAGATAAACGGGACTGCGAAATTCACCCGGGACGGTGCGCAGGGCTCCGCCTTGTCCGTAAGCGGAACGAGCGGCGTTATCGTCGGCGGCGTGGGCTTCTCCTTCCCGGAGAACAGCTCCGTATCGCTCTGGATAAAAGGCAAAGCGACGGAGGGCTTCAACATCCTGCTTGCAAAAGGACCGAAGGAATCCGGACACTTTGAATTCTATACGCGCTCGGGCGCTTTATGGTGCTACGCGCCGGATATAGGCGATATCGATCTGAAATACAACATAAACAACGGACCGGACGGCTGGCGCAGGCTTGCGTTCGTGCGGCAGGACGGAAAGCTGACCGTATATGACGGAGGAACGCAGGTGTCGTCTGTACCGTTCCGCGGCGTTATCGCGGAAAAGGATTACGATATGTCCTTCGGCGTTCTGAACGAGGGATCGCTCGGCTTCGGCGGAAGCATCGACAGCGTGCGTCTGTACCAACGAATTCTGTCACCGGAGGAGCTGTCGGAACCTTCGGACAACAATGCGCCGACCCTGAAAACAGAGGGAAACGTAATCGGCAAAAAGACGAAAACCGCGTTTTCCCTCGCGGAAAACTCGACGATGAATCTGTGGTTCAGACAGGACAGCGAAAAGAAGGATTACGCCGTACTTTTTGCAAAATCAAACAAGAACTCAGACAGGCATTTTGAGATATACACGAACGACGGAGCGCTGTATTTCTTTGCACCCGGCGCGAACAACGGAGCCGCATTCCCGATGAAGGCTGACCTTAACCGGTACATAGGCTCGTGGCATATGCTGACGCTCGTACATAACGAGGGAAAGCTGACCGTTTATATCGACGGCGGGCAGGTGTTCGATTCGACTGTCAGCTGGGCTGTTGCCGATGAAGAGGATTACAGCTTCTTCGGCAGACTTGTCGAAGGCGGGCTTGACTTCCCGGGAAGCATAACCGAGACGGCGTTTGAGGAAAAAGCGCTCAGTCAGAAAGAAATAGAAGCGCTTTACCGTTCAAAGCTCGTCTACCCCGAGAAACAGGGCGGTATCGGATTTGAAGCGGATCTGATAGAGCTTGAGCCGAACGAAAGCGCTCCCTCGGGCGTTAAGGTGACGGGAGACGTCGGCTGCACGCTTACCGTAAAAGGCGACGCGGCGGCAATCGACGGTTTGACCGTCAACGCGAAAAAAGAGGGAGAAGCGGTGATCTGCGCCTCGTCCGACAGCGGAAAATACATAGCCATGACGCTTGTCAGAGTCGCGGAAAAGGCGGAGGAAACGGAGCCTTTGACGGATGAGGTGACAGAGCCCGTCACGACCGAAAAAGAAGAAGATACGACCGGCAAGACGGAGGAAAAGACGGACGGTAAAAACGGGTGGGTGATCCCCGTCGTGATAATCGCATCGGTCGCCGTCGCCGCCGTGATCGCGGTCGCCGCCGTAATGATAACAAAGAAAAAAGCAAAAAAATAAAAACGGATTTTGCAAAACTGCAGATCCATCGGGGGACGTCTTATGAAAAGGTTTATTTCAGCAGTTTTACTTCTTTCAATGATCGCCGCCGTACTGTTCGGCGTATCCGTCTCAGCTACAGGCATCAGGGGCGACGTTAACGGCGACGGGTCTGTTAACAACAAGGACGTGGTCGCGCTTTTCAGATTCGTCAGCGAGGTTGAGATCACGGTGACGGAGGAAAACTGCGACGTAAACGGTGACAGTGCGATAAACAACAAGGACGTCACCGTACTGTTCAGGCTCGTCAGCGGCGTAAGCGAAGCGCTTGATCTGAGACTTTTACAGTTCAACGTACAGACGGAAAACGGAACGTCCACGCCGTTTGGTACGAGGGCGGGAATGTACCGCAAATTTGTCGACGAGATAAAGCCCGACGTCGTCGGTATGCAGGAGGTCACGGTAAACTGGCGCAGATATCTTGACAGCACGGTTTTCGGCGACGGATATGCAAGTATAGGCGAGCCGCGCACCCGCGGCGGCGAGGCAAACCCGATCTACTACCGCAAGGATAAATTTGAATTCATAGACGGCGGTACGTTCTGGCTGTCCGACACTCCCGACGTCGCGGGCTCATATCTGGAAGGAGTAAACTATCCGAGGATCTGCACCTGGGTGATATTGAAGGACAGAGCCTCCGGCATACGGTTCATCCACCTGAACACGCATCTTGACCACAACGGAAACAACGACAGCACGACAGGCAACAACATCCGCAAGGCGCAGATGAGCGTCATAATCAGATTTGCGCAGCAATACGTCGGTATGCCCATGTTTCTGTCGGGCGACCTGAACAACAGGCGGACGACGAGCAAAAACAAGACGTACGCGCTGATAAAGCACATAACGGGAGAGTCAAAATACAAATACGCGGACGGAGAGGAGCTTATGCTCTGCCTTGCCGACTCGCGTCTTGACGCGGAAAAGACGATGCCGGACGACAGAATAGCGACGATGACGAAATACTTTGACGAAAGCAGTACGTCATACGAGCCGGCGCGCGAGCCGATAGACTATATCTTCTACGATCCGATAACGACAAAGGCGCTGACGTACGAGACGTTTCTGATCAAGGAGAACGGCAGTTATATCTCCGACCATCTCCCCGTATTCGCGACCTTCCGTATCGGCAAAAAAGCGGAAACGGAATAAACCTGCGATTCAAATCGGGCTTTTTACGCCGCGGCGGTCTGATATCTTTCATGCGATCTCTTTCGCCTGTTCCGCCGCCGGTCTTTTCCGTACAAAAGATACCTGTTACGCATTTTTAACATTCACTTTACGTAATCCGCATTGAAAATTGCCGATATTGCCGTATAATAAATCGTATAATGTGAAGAGTATATATTGATTTTTTTGAAAAACCCTGCTATAATATAAGGGCGGAAACAAAAAACGGAGGAGATACAGATGGATGAGAAAAAAGCGATAGAATTCTTCAACAGCATTTATGAAATGCTGAACGAGGAGCAGAAGGCGAAGGCGCAGAAATGCGAGACCGCTGAGGAATTTCTCGGGATAGCGGGAGACGCCGGAGTATCTCTGCCCGACGGTCTTCTTGACGGTATTTCAGGCGGTATTTATATGAATCAGGATTCAAACGCACCGAATCTGACAGCCGGTATGTCGATAATCGGCGCCGATGTCAAACGGCCGAAATACCCCATGGCAAATGATCCCGGGCAATCCGCGGAAGCCGTCAGATACGCAGATGTGTCTATACCGGTAACCGGCACCGCGGTCAAGTCAAGCTTTACCGCTGCAAAGACGCTCTGGGGTCAAACCACTTTAAAGAAACTGTAATTTAAAAATTTTTATATTTAAAAGGAGAATACAGAAATGGAAGAAAAAAAGATTCTTGAAATGGCAAAAAAGATATACGAGAACATGACCGACGATCAGAAAAAAAGAGCGGTCGAGTGCAATACCGCCGAGGATTTTATGGCGATAGTCGAAAACGAAGGCGTCGAGATACCTGACGAGATGTTTGACGACGTTGCCGGCGGCGTTGCTTTCAACGCAAACACGCTCAACTCGGCTATGACTAACACCTCAACGATCAACTCCTCCACGCTCAATCAGTCTACGCTCAATCAGTCTACGCTCAATTCAAACAATCTGAATGCGGCGGCGTTCAACTCAAACACCCTGAACACCGCGGGGATCAATCAGTCCGTACTCAATACCAACACGCTGAATGCCTCGGCGCTCAACACAAACACTCTGAACGCTTCCAAATTCGGCACCGCTCTGCTTTCGAGTCTCAATTTACACAAATAAAAACAACAATAAAAGTCCGGGAAACAGGCGGCGCTTAAGACCGCCCGTTTCCCGGATTTTTGTCGGTTTTGCAGTAATTCAGATCCTTACCGTATCGGCAAAAAGATGGCCGAGCTTTATCACGCAGTCTGAATCATAGTGATATATATCAGGCTCCTCGGGCTCGTTTTCCGTTGTGAGCTTTGCTTCTATCGTATCTATATACACGCAGTTTCCGTGAGTCTCCGCGTACTTTCTCTTCTCTTCGTTAAGCTCCCTGTAAAACGGCCATACCCGGCTTATACCCGCGTCCGCGAAAACGCAGTTTACGGTATATTCCGGAAACGCGTTTTTGAATCCGTTTATCATCGCGTCGTACCGCCCGGCGTACGCCGCCGTGTGAGCGGGATCGCACCCGTCAGCCTCGCCCTGCATCCAGCAGAACGATATGATCCGGGGAGCAAGCCCCTCAGCTTCAAGCGCTTTTACGCTTTCATCCGTTATTTTTATAAGCTCGTTATAGCACCAGCTCGCGCGTATCGGCATCCCCGCCTCAAGACTTCTTATCATATGCTCGTACTGATCTGCATAAGAGCCGGCGTCGTATCCGTCGCAGGCGGGCGGGAGCCAGTCGCGGTAAAGGGACGTTCCTCCGAACGCGCATTTTACTATATAAAACTCCTCTCCCGGATACTTTTCGTCAAGCGCGTCCGCTATGCCGAGCTCCGGTCCTACCGTATATTTCGATACCTCCGTACAGCCGACGGTCGTGTTTACGAATCCCCCGCTTTTCTTATCGTGCGAAAAGTAGTTTATTTTTATGTTCGGGTATCCGTCAAGCCATTCCTTGACTTTTTCGTCCTTAAAATGCTTTGACAGATACTTTACGTGTCCCACGCCCACGGCGTTTGACTGTCCTGCTAAAATTATGATCTTTGCTTTTTTCATTTTTTTCTTCTTTCTTTATTATCTAAAACAGGATCGCCGTTTTTACGGCGATCCCTTATATTTTTACGACGCCGGCTTGAATATGACAGCCTTTGACGGCTCTCCGTTTTCATCGACCACGGTATAGTCGTATAATTCCATACCGATCTCGTCCTTCATCTCTGACGCTTTGACTTCCTTGACCGCGGGATCGCCGTTTTCGTCATAGAGCTGATTGCCGTTTTCATCCTTTGCATACACGTAGTACGACAGGATATCGCACGCCGCGCATTCTCCGCCCGTGACGGTTATCGGAGACTTCATATATATCGCCGTCGGAAGCGTGGTGCGGCTTATGATAATGGCGGCTGTGCTGCCGTATATCTCGACCGTCGCGGACTCGTCTATCATGACCGCGGACGGGCTTTCCTCACATTCGAGCCACAGACCCGCGCCGAGGGACGATCTGCCGTTTGAGTTCAGCTTAAGTGTGCCGGAGCCCGTAAACGTTACGGAGCCGCCGTACATTGCGCCCCAAAGCCTGATATAAGCAAGATCGTTGTCGCCTACAAGCTCTATCTTGAAGCCGTTGCCCATAAGGTTCGTGTCGATATATGTTCCGTAGAAATTTGTGAGCGTCAGCGTGTTCGTCGCCTTGTCGTACGAGGCGCCCTCTACCGTTTTCAGCTTGAACGACGACATATCCGTATAGACCGTGCCGGCTAAAATATACGCGCCGTCTATGCAGATATACTCCTCCGAGCCCGCGCCGGACCAGGCGTATTTGCCTGCGAAATCGGGATCGAGGTTAGGCAGCACGGGGAACGCCGATACGGTGGGAGTCGAAGGCGTCGTCGGCGTTGTAGGCGTTGTAGGCGTCGTCGGTGTTGTAGGCGTCGTCGGAGTAGTGGGTGTGGTCGGCGTGGCCGGCGATGAGCTGCCTGACGCCATCAAAAAGTCCTTGCCGAGCAGATCCACGTTCATTGACGCAAAAAGCAGCGATATGACCGCAACAACGGAAGCCATTGGTATAAAAAGCAGTTTTTTCTTTATTTCGTGTCTTGACTTTACCGCTTTGCTCTTTTGTATTATCACCGCGTCGCCGTCGAATTCCGGCGCTCTTTCACGGAATACAGGCGGTTCGGAATACTCGGGACATTTGCTTTCGTATTCGGGTGCGTACGTATATTCGCCCGCTCTTCCCCCGAATTCAAGCCCGGGATCGAAGCGGTATTCGTCATCTTTATTACGGCGCAAAGAGTCTCACCTCCCCTCTTACAGGATACCCTGTCATCTTATTTATCCTGATGTACGTCGACCTGCGGGAACGGGCATTCGACGCCGAGAGAACGGAAGCCGAGAAGCAGATCGCGGTTGAGCAGTCTCGCGCCGGAATAAATATCCTTTTCGTCAACGTTCACGACGAATTTGAGTATGACGGAGCTTTCCGCAAGCTCCTGAACGCCCAGATATTTAGGCGGAGCCTTGAATACTTCCTGACGGCGCTCGTATATCTTATCCATCAGAGCGGGGATCTCCTCCTCCAGCTTTTCAAGGTCCGTGGCGTAAGGGACGGCTATCTCGCTTATGCTTCTCGACAGCTTGTCGGACCTGTTGAGTATGTTTTTCATTGCTGAGTTGTTGACTATCTTCACGTTGTCGCCCGGATCGGTTATACAGGTGGTGCGTATGCCTATGCTCGTGACCGTGCCGCGGAAGCCGTCGACCTCCACTATATCGCCGACGTTGTACTGATTTTCAAACAGCATGAACGCGCCCGTGACAACGTCCGCGATCAAGCTTTCCGCGGAGAAGCCGACGACGAGGGCGATGATACCGACGCTTGCCACAATCGTAGAAACGTTGACTCCGAGTATGGAAAGCCCCCAGCAGAGTATCACTATGAAAGCAACGTATTTGAGAAGGCTCGATACTATGGATAAAACTGAGCGCATCCTGTGGTTTTTCGGTTTGGGAAGCGAGAGAAGAAGCGATATGACCGCTTCAGCCGCGATTATGGCGGCCGCCATAAGTATGACCTTAAGCACCGCGCCGAACGTTATGTTGACGGGTACCTGGCTGAAATCAAGGGCGCCCGTAAGCACTCCCACGAGTATCGCTATGCCTACTATCGTAACGCATACGGCGATTTTTATGATCCTGCCCAAAAGTTTGTTTTTCATTGTGTTCTCCCCTTATAATTTAATTTTATTCTTAACGTTCATAAAAGCGCGGACCACGGTCGGGTCAAAATGCGTACCGCTCTCCCTTTCTATTATGGAAACCGCCTCGTCAAAGCTGAACGGCTCCTTGTAGCTGCGCTTTGAAACGAGCGCGTCGAACACGTCCGCGACCGCCATTATCCTTGCGGAAAGCGGTATTTCCTCGCCCTTGAGCCCTCTCGGATATCCCGAGCCGTCCCATTTTTCGTGGTGACAGTACGCCATATTGATGGCTTCCTTCAGATATCCGTTGTCAAGCGTGTTCGCTATCGTCTCCTTCAATATCTGATAGCCCTCCGTCGTGTGCGTCTTCATTATCTCATATTCCTCGTCCGTCAGTTTGCCGGGCTTGTTCAATATGACGTCGGAGATCTTTATTTTTCCTATATCGTGCAAAGGCGCGCAGCGGACTATCGACGATACGTAATCATCCTTAAGCACGTCGGAGAATTCTCCCTCCCGGCGGAGCTGTTCCGCTATACAGCCGACGTAGAACGAAGTATTTTTGATATGGTCGCCCGTGCATTTGTCGCGGCTCTCGACCATATTTGCAAAGTCTATGATTATGCCCTCCTGCATCCGGGCTATCGTTTTTGCGTTGTCCTCAAGCTCGTCGATGTATTCGACTGAGTCAATCGCCAGCTTTTTGAGAGAGTCGTACAGCTGCTCTATCTCCGAGCACGATTTGATCTGCAGTCCCCTGATACGGTCTATACTGCTCTGCTGTCCCTCCTCCGAGTCGAACGCGAATTCCGATGCGGCGGACGAGATCTTCTTCAACGGTACGACCGTCCGCTTGTCGAATATATTGAGTATCGTTATAAGCGCGATGACGGACAGACCTATCACAAGCGTTACGACCTTGACTATGAATATCATCTGGTCTATGCGCAATCCGTCCATTGAAATATCGCCGCAGACGTAGCAGACGCATTTTCCCGCTTCATTATACAACGGGCGGTAGACAGTCAAAAGCCAGCCGTACGTGTCGTCCGTCACTATCGGATCTATGTCTTTCCCGGCGATGAGATCGGGTATCAGCTTTTCAAACGATTCGTCAAACGGAACGAAAGCGCCCGGCGCCTCGGGATCGGCGTCAAATACGACGTGACAGCCGTCCTCCGTTATATGGTAAACGTACAGATATTCAAGCTCTTCATACACGTTCAGTATCTCAACAAGCTCTGCTTCCGTTTTTATGTAATCCGGTGAATAACGCGCGTGTGCAAAATCCCAGTAATCCTCAAAAAGCTCCGGATACGAATCGGGATCGGCGGCGGCCTCACCGGGCAAAGCTTCCGCGTATTCATCAAACGCCGCTTTGCGCTCCGCTTCATAGCGCGGCACTTTTTCCGCGTCTATCGCTCTTATCGCTATATGTACGGCGTTGTCGCATATAAGGGAATATTTTTTTATATTCGTTTCCCTGTACATATAGTAGGCGACGCCCGCGACGGTGGAGCAAAGCAATACGTCAAACAGAAGCATAAAACCTACGACGTAGCTTGAAAGTGAGCGGAAAAAGCGTCTTACGCTGACCTTTGAGTAATCGTCGTCATGCAGCGGATCGGCGGTCGCAAGCGCGATCTTTATCTTTTTGGGACATACGCGGAAAAACAGATACGCGATAAAGATCACGACGGTCTTGTCGACCAGGTTTATG
Source organism: uncultured Ruminococcus sp. (assembly GCA_902782785.1). GTDB lineage: Bacteria > Bacillota > Clostridia > Oscillospirales > CAG-272 > UBA1248. The sequence continues at coordinate 9,147 of CACZOH010000197.1, forward strand.
AAAATCTCAGAGAGGATCTGAGCCGAAAAGGGCGAGACACGCCACGCCTCAACAAGCTTGTTTGCAAGCGGAGCGGATATCTCCGTGCCTATGTTCAATCCGTATATGAGCCACGTCAGAACACCGCCGAGAATGCCGCATACCGCGGCGACTGCGACGGACGAAAGAAATCTTTTGTATATCTTTGCAAAATATCCGCGTATGAAGAACAGGCGCACAAAAAGCGCGAAAACTACGCTTACGGTGCCGAAATACATCGTTATGTCCGAGCTGTAAAACGAGTTTATCACGTTTGTGGCGAAGCCGACGATCACACCCGGAAGAAGCCCGCCGAGCATCGTCGCCAGAGCAGTGCCCACGCAGTCGAGATAAACGCGGAATTCAAAGATCGCGATCCTGCGCGCGGCAAATGACAAAATGAGATTGAGCGCAAGGCAGACAGCGGCAAGTATAAGCTTATACAGCGTTTTTTTATTGAAAAAGCCGTTTGCTTCTTTATTCATAAAAAATCTCCGAACAATGGTTATAAAATCCCATTTTACTTATATTATACTTTATATTAAATAAGATCATTTTTAAACGAGAGATTGTATATAAATATTTAATTTTTTATAAACGCAAGTGTGATTTGTCGATAAAAAGGAGACGTCCGATATTTTTACTTAGCATTCATACTAAATTAACAAAAATAACAAACAATCCGTGTATTGATACGATATAATAAAGAAAATTGCATTTAAAAGGCAAAACCGGAGAAATCCGGCGACGCAAAGCTATAGGGCCTATCGTAACGGCAGCCAGTTGCACTTGTAACATTACCGGCTTAATTTCAGTATCGCCCTATCGATACTGATTTTTTTTGTTTCCAAGCCGTAATATTACGTCAAAGGAGTGCTTTGTACCACTAATGAAACCGAAGTTTTCACTTATAAAGAAAACGGTCATCATTATCTCTGTTCTTGCGATCATACTGATTGTCTCATCCGTCATTATTTGCGGCAGGGTACAGACAAGACTTATCGACCGGCAGTATCAGGATGACGTCAACGAACTTTCAAGAACGATAGCGGCAGTCATCGACAAGGAGCGTTTTGCCGCGTTCAAGGCAAAGGTGGAGGCGATCTACGACAAGTCGACAATAAGGCCGACAAGTGAAGAATGGGGATCGGAGGATTTCAAAAAATACACCGCCCAGTTCTCACATCTTTATAACGACGAGGATTATTTATATCTCCTCGATTTTCTGCGTGGGATCCAAAGTGTGAACCGGGTCGAATGCGTATATACGGTTTTTCTCGAT
>CACZOH010000198.1 GCA_902782785.1 uncultured Ruminococcus sp.
ATACGCCGGTATTCCAATGACGACAAACCGAAAAGAGCCGAAATAGCGCCGTTTGAGCGGGTTCGGATAACTCTTGTTACCCTATTTCTTCTCTTAACAGCCGCGCCGATTCCGCAAGCTGGAACACGTCCGTAAAATTCTCGCGGTAGACCTCAACGACGGCGTCGCCGCCGTAGCCGACCTCGTAAAGACGCCTGAGCATCCGCTTCGTATCGAGCGCGCCCATGCACGGGGGCTTGCAGGAGCCGTCCGCCCAGTCGTTTATATGGACGTGGACGACGTGATCCCCCATAGCCTCAAGCACGGCGTACGGGTCGTAGCCGCCGCGGCACGCCTGCTTTGCGTCGAAGACGAATTTCATATCGGGATATTCCTTTCGCAGATTTTTTATCCCGTCCGCTTCCCTGCATATGCACCACGTCGTGTTCTCGTGTATCAGCTCGACGCCGAACGTGTGCGCGCATTCGTTTATCCTTGCGAATATCTCCGCGTATTTTTCGTATCCGCAGAACTTGTTTTTCATATTGTTCCCGTGGAAAACGACGAATTTTGCGCCGAGCTTTGCGGCAAACTCAAAATAATCCTTATAAAGCTCCACTCCGTCGGAAATACGCCTCTCGTAGCCGCCGAAGAAAATGACGTGCTCGTAGCCGCACGTATACGGATGGATCGATATAATATCCATTCCCTGCGCGTCTATGTACGCCTTCATCTCTTTATAATAGCCGCCCTTCATCTCGCTGTGCGTGTTTATGAATATCTCCGCGACGGAAAAACCGCCCTTCACGCACTCCTTGAGCGACAGCAGCGTGTCAAGCGGATAAAAACACGCGCTTGAAATACCTGTTCTGATAGCCATATTTTCACACCTCGTTACAATAATACCACGCAAAACGCAGTTTGTCAACGCTGTGTTTAATTAAAAGTTGGTAAAAATTTTAATTTTTTTGAAAAAAGGTCTTGATTATTTCGGAAAAATATGATATTATACATATTTGTAAAAGTATATTGCACCGTTGTGTCCTCTCAGACAGCGGGATAGTATATAATAGTTTATCGTGAAATACAACAGGAGGAATGAAAAGTGCCGAATATCAAATCTGCCAAGAAGCGCGTCAAGGTCACGGAGACCAAGACACTTCAGAATAAAATGTTCAAATCGTCCCTCAAGACGATGATCAAAAAGTATGATGCCGCTCTCACTTCCGGAGACAAGGAAGCCGCGAGCACAGCGTACAAGGCAGCGGTAAAGAAGATAGACCAGGCGGCAGCCAAGGGTATCATCAGCAAGAACGCCGCGAGCAGAAAAAAGAGCCAGTTCACCTTAAAGCTGAACACTCTTGCTTAATTGAAATCGGTAAAAAGAAGCCGTTGCGATGCGCGACGGCTTCTTTTTGTAATTTATTATTAACATAAAGACGGATTTAATTATCATAAAAGTGTGATATACTGTAGTGTATACTTGAAAAAGGATGTGTAATTATGAAAAAAATCGCCGTTTTGGGCTTCGGAGTGATAGGCGCGGGCGTCTGCCGTCTTCTTACGGAAAACAACGCCGCCCTCTGTAAGGAAGCAGGCTGCAAAGCGGAGCTTGCCTATATCTGCGACCTGCGCGATATACCGGGAAATCCCTACGGAAACAAACATATAAAGGATTTCAATATAATATTGAACGATCCCGACGTCGCGGTCGTCGTAGAGGTGACGGGTGCAAGGCGCGCGGCGTTCGAGCTGTCGAAAAAAGCGCTTGAGGCAAAGAAAAGCGTCGTTACCTCAAACAAGGAGGTCGTGTCCGAATACGGCGTCGAGCTTTTGCAGGCGGCGCGCGAAAACGGCGTTTCGTATCTGTTCGAGGCTTCGGTCGGCGGCGCCATACCGCTGATACGCACGCTCCGCACGAGCCTTGCGACGGATGCGGTGGACGGCATCTACGGTATCCTCAACGGTACGACGAACTATATACTGACGAATATGAAGGAATACGGAAAAACGTATTCCGAGGCTTTGTCCGAGGCGCAGAGGCTCGGTTACGCGGAGCCCGACCCGACGGCTGACGTCGAAGGACTTGACGCGTGCAGGAAGATATCGGTTCTCTCCGCCTTCGTCGGCGGCGGCCTCATCCCGCCCGAAAAGATAACGACAAAGGGCATAAGCGGTATGCCGGACAGAGCGCTTCCGTTTGCGGCGTCTCTCGGCGGCAAAATAAAGCTCATAGCGTGCGCGGAGCGCACGGAGGACGGCGTTTCCGCGTGGGTACGCCCTTGCTTCGTACCGTTCCGTAACATCCTTCATTCCGTTGACGGAGTGAACAACGGCGTTATGATCAAGTGCAGATACGCGTCGGATATACTTTTATACGGGCGCGGCGCGGGCTCGATTCCGACAGCCTCGGCGATAATCTCCGACGTTTCGGAGGCGCTTTCCGGCAGAGCCGAGGAGCTTGTATGGAAGCGCGTCGAAAATTCGCCGTGCATGACGAAAAAGAGAAAAGCCTTCGTTATAACAAAAGGCGCGCCCGATGCGCTTTCGGGATACGGAGTGACGGGATCGACGTCGGACGGAGAATACGGCGCCTGCATCATCGACGACGCGCGCGGTATAGAAAACGCGTCCGCGGACATAATAGCCGTATACGACGTGCTTGAATGATCTTTCAGTATAATAACAACGTTTTTTCATACGGTTTTCACATTGGCGGTGTATACTGCAGTCAAACACACAGAAAGGAGAATCCGAAATGTCAGACGAAATAAACAACACAAATGAAAACGAAAACAAAAACGACGCGGAAAACACGCAGAACGACGATATAAAAAGCGAAGAGATAAAGACGGAGCCGGAGCATACGTCTGTACCGTATACCGGACAGTACAACAACAGCGGCTCAAACACTTACTGGACGGCTGACGGACAGTACCGCTCGTACAATCAGCAGAACACGCAGAACGGATATTATTATAACCAGAACAACGGTTACAATCAGAACACCGGGTATAACCAGAACAACGGGTATAACCAAAACAACGGCTATAACCAGAACAACGGTTATAATCAGAATTATTACAATCAGAACAATCAGAACCGCACGACAAATCCGTATCAGAACGGATATAACTACGGTTACGCTTATACTCAGCCTCAGCCTCAGCCGGAGCAGAAGAAGAAAAGCGGCGGCAGGATAGTTGCGATCGTGGCGGTATGCGCGGCGCTTGCGATAATCTTCACGCTTTGCGCCTTCGTAGTCGGCATAATGCTGACGAGACGCGCGCCCGCCGCGTCCGATCCCGGCGCCGAAACTGCCGCAACACAACCGGAAAGCACCAAAAAACCGGACGCAGACAAAACGGAGCCGGCCGACACGGCAAAGCCGCAGGAAACGGATAAACCGGAGCCCTCAACAAACTCCGACGCCGCGATAAACACCGGAACGTCCGACGTCTTCCTTTCAAGGACCGAGGCGGCGGCTAAAACGATAGATTCCGTAGTTGACTTAACGGTAGAGGAAATCGTGCAGAGCACGTTTTTGCAGGAATACACCGCTCTGGGCGGCGGCTCGGGCGTCATAATAACCGAGGACGGTTATATAGCGACGAACAACCACATGGTGGAGAACAAATCGAAAATAACGGTGACGCTCCGCAACGGTAAGACGTACGACGCGGTCGTCGTCGGTACGGACGAGGCGACGGACCTCGCGGTCATTAAGATTGACGCGACGGGACTTTCGCCCGCAACGTTCGGAGATTCGAGCAAGCTCGTTCTGGCGCAGGACGTCATAGCGATAGGCAACGCGCTCGGCATACTCGGCGGCACGGTCACGGAGGGTATAGTTTCCTCGCTTGAACGCAATATAATAGTCGAAACGGGACAGGAAATGACGGTTCTGCAGACGACGGCGGTCATCAACCCCGGCAACTCCGGCGGCGGTCTGTTCAATATGGCGGGCGAATGCATAGGCATAGTCAACGCCAAGGCCGTAAGAGAAGATACCGAGGGCGTGGGCTACGCTATCCCGTCTTCGATAGCGATCCCCGTGCTTGAGGACCTTATGAAATACGGCTACGTCAGAAACAGAGTGAGCCTCGGCGTATCGCTTGTGGAAATACTTGACAATTACACCCGCCGCAGATACGGTGTGGACGAGCTCGGCGTTTATATAAGCCGCGTTGAAGCCGGCTCCGACGCCGAAGCCGCGGGACTCAAGGCTGCCGACAGATTCGTTTCGATAGGCGGGACCGCTGTCAAATCGTACGATCATATGAAGAACCTGCTGAACAAATACAGCGTAGGCGACACGGCGGAGATAGTCGTAGCGCGCGGCGGCGAGGAGATCACGGTGCAGGTAAAGTTCACGGAGCACGTTCCGAACAACTGAAAAAACAAAAGAATTAAATAAATATTTGCAAGTATAAAATTTTATACTTGCATTTTTTATATTTATGTGATATAATACGGTGTAATATGAACCGGGAGGAGTTTCATTATGCTTAATATAAGAAAAGAAAGAACAAAAACGCCGAAGACAAAGCCGGATTACAACAACCTCGGCTTCGGCAGATATTTTACGGATCATATGTTCCTGATGAACTACGAGGAGGGAAAGGGCTGGCACGACGCGCGCATAGTCCCCTACGCTCCGTTTGAGCTTGAGCCGTCCTGCATGGTCTTCCATTACGCGCAGGAGATGTTCGAGGGTCTTAAGGCTTATATGACCTCCGACGGAAAGATACAGCTTTTCCGCCCCGACAAGAACATAGAGCGTATGCACAATACGAACGAGCGTCTCTGCATACCGCAGATACCGAACGAGGACGTGCTGCAGGCGATAACGGAAACGGTCCTGTTTGACCGCGACTGGATACCGACGAAGGTCGGAACGTCCTTATACATCCGTCCGTTCATAATAGCGACCGATCCGCATCTCGGCGTCCATCCGTCGCACACGTACGTTTTCTGCATAATCCTGTCGCCCGTCGCGGCGTACTACGCCGAGGGGATCAACCCCGTCAAGATATTCATAGAACACGACTACGTCCGCGCGGTCAAAGGCGGCACGGGCTTTGCAAAGGTCGGCGGCAACTACGCCTCATCGCTTAAGGGTCAGGAGAAGGCGGCGAGACTCGGCTATTCGCAGGTCCTGTGGCTCGACGGCATTTACAGAAAATATATAGACGAGGTCGGCGCGATGAACGTGTTCTTCGTCATAGGCGACGAGGTAGTCACGCCTTCGCTGTCGGAGGGAAGCATTCTCCCCGGCGTCACGAGAGCGTCCTGCATAGAGCTTTTGAAGAGCAAGGGATATAAGGTGTCGGAGAGAAAGATCTCCGTCGACGAGCTTTACGAGGCGTACGACAGAGGCGAGCTGAAAGAGGCGTTCGGCACAGGCACGGCGGCCGTCATCTCCCCGATAGGCTCGCTTGACGACGAGAACAAAAAGGCGCTTATCAACAACGGCGAAATAGGACCGATCTCGCAGATGCTTTACGATACGCTCACGGGAATACAGTGGGGCAATCTCCCCGATCCGTTCGGCTGGATAAAAGTCATAGGCTGATGGAATTCACAGTCCCGCCCGAATACGAGGGGAAACTCCTGCGCGAATTTCTGCGCGCCGCCCCCTTCCTTTCGGGCGGAATTTTGACCGAACTGAAAAAGACGGAGGGCGGAATAACCGTAAACGGAGAGCACAGGACTGTCAGATACGTCCTGCACGCGGGCGACGTCGTGCGGCTCGATCTGCGGGATACGGAGCGGACGGACGCGGAGCCCGTCGACATACCGGTGGATATATTATATGAGGACGACGACATGATAGCCGTAAACAAGCCGTCCGGTATGCCGACGCACACCTCGCACAACCACCATTACGACACGCTCTCAAACGCTTTGGCGTATTATTTCCGTCACAAAAACTTCGTTTTCCGCGCCGTGAACAGGCTCGACAATCCGACGTCGGGCGTCGTTTTAGTGGCGAAGAACAGACCCGCGGCGTATATGCTTGCGGATCAGTTTTATAAAAAGCAGACGGAAAAAACGTATTTTGCCGTCTGTCACGGAATACCCGCGCAAAAGACGGGAATCATAAACAAAAACATAAGACGCGAGGCGGAAAGCGTTATAATACGCACCGTCTGCGGCGAGGACGAGGGCCGCGTATGCGTGACGGAGTACGAACGTATGAAAACGGGCTCTTATTGCGGCGAGCCCTTGTGCCTTATGCGTCTCACTCCGCGCACCGGCAGGACGCATCAGCTGAGGCTCCATATGTCGTATATCGGGCTTCCCATCCTCGGCGACGGTCTTTACGGGGACGGCTTCGACGCGGGCCTCGGAAGGCTTGCGCTCCACGCCGCGTCGCTTACTATAACACGGCTGTCGGACGGGCAAAGAATAACGGTCTCCGCTCCGGCGCCGAAGGAATTTGACGGTCTGTTTTTATGAAAGCAAAAGTAATCACAAAGCTGAAAAGCCTTTTTTCACCGTTTTTTCTCGTGTGTCTCTGCGTGCTTTTATTCGGGCTGACGGTGAAGCTCATATCGACGCAAAGCGTCGCCTTTGCAGATTTCTGGCAATCGAAGGCGGCGTCTTTTCCGCGCGCCGCGCTTGCGTATATGACAAATCTTCTGCCGTTTTCCCTTGCGGAGTTTCTCGTGCTGACGATACCGCTTACGGCGGCGGTGATCATACGCGCCGCCGCGAACGGAAAAACGGATACGTGGACAAAGACATTCCGCTATTCCTTCAACCTGATAGCCGCCGCGTCGCTCGTTTTTTCGCTTTTCCTCATCTGCTTTTCAGCCGGATACAGCACGACGTCGCTCGACCGCCGCATAGGCGCGGACAGACAGAAGGTGACGGCACAAGAGCTTTACGACACGGCGAAGGAGCTTCTTGCCGGCGTTGAAGAAAACTCGGGCGGGATGAAATACGTCGAGGGTGAAAACACGTATATGCCGTATTCTCAGGCGGAGCTGAACAAAAAGCTGAACGCGGCGTATAAAAAAGCGTGCAAAAAATACACGTTCTTATCCGATTTCACGTCAAATCCGAAGCCCGTCATGATGTCCGAGCCGTGGACGTACACGCACATAGCGGGAGTTTACACGTTCTTTACGGGCGAGGCGAACGTAAACGTCAATTATCCCGATTACACTCTCCCTTACACGTCGGCGCACGAAATGGCGCATCAGCGCGGTATAAGCCGCGAGGACGAGGCGAATTTCATGGCGTTCCTCGTCTGTCTTGAATCGGACGACGAATATATAAAGTATTCCGCTTACTCAAACACGTACGAATACGTGGCGTCAGCGTTATACGGCGCGGACAAGGAGCTTTATAAGAAGCTGTACGCGGACGCGCCGGAGCTGTTGAAGAACGAGATGCGGTCGTACAACGCGTTTTTCGAGAAATACAGGGAAAACACCGTGGCGAAGGTCTCCGACAAGGTGAACGACACGTTCCTTAAGGTGCAGGGACAGCAGTCCGGCTCCAAATCGTACGGTCTCGTCGTAGATCTGCTCGTGGCGTACTACAAAAAATAAATTTTCTCTTAAATTTTAAAAATAATATTTACATTTTACGATTTATATGCTATAATGGAAATGACGGAGTATCGGATGTTGTCATCCGATATTGTTTTCGCTTGAAATCCCGTCCTTATACTGTTATCTGCAAAGGTATTTTTATGGAATATTTTGTTATCAAAGGCGGAAACGAGCTTTCCGGAGAAATAGAAGTCAGCGGTATGAAAAACGCCGCGGTCGGCGTTATTTTCGCGTGTCTTCTGACGGAAGAAAAATGCGTGCTTGAAAACATACCCGACATAAGCGACGTACGCACGTCATTTTCCATACTGAAAGCAATGGGCGCGAAGGTCAGGTATCTTGACCGCACGACCGTCGAGATAGACTGCAAGAACGCCGTAGGCGGCTGCGCTCCGTTTGAAATGGTCCGCAATATGCGCGCGTCGTATTATCTCGCGGGCGCGGAGCTCGGACGCTTCGGTCAGACGCACGTCGGCTGTCCCGGCGGCTGCGATTTCGGCATACGCCCGATAGATCAGCATATAAAGGGCTTTGAGGCTCTCGGCGCAAAGGTATCGGTCGAGGGCGGGTATATAGAGGGCAAGGCGGAAAACGGCAGGCTCCACGGCGCAAGCATATATTTTGACCGCGTATCGGTCGGCGCAACGATAAACGTCCTTATAGCGGCGGCGCTTGCGGACGGCAACACGGTCATAGAGAACGCCGCGCGTGAGCCGCACGTTGTCGACCTTGCAAACTTTCTGAACTCCTGCGGCGCAAAGATAACGGGCGCGGGCACGGACGTCATAAAGGTAAAGGGCGTCACGTCGCTTTCCGGCTGTACGTACGACATAATCCCCGATATGATAGAGGCGGGAACGTATATGATAGCCGCCGCCGCGACGAACAGCACGCTTAAAATAAACAACGTAATACCGAAGCACCTTGAATCCATTTCCGCAAAGCTGGAGGAAATGGGCGTGACGGTAGAGGAGCACGACGATTTTGTGGTCGTCACCGCCGCGAAAAAGCTTACGAAAACGAACATAAGAACTCAGCCGTACCCGGGCTTCCCCACGGATATGAACCCGCAGATGTGTACGCTTCTCTGCCTTGCGGAGGGCGTGAGCTACCTGACGGAAAGCGTCTGGGACAGCCGTTTCCGCTACATAGAGGAGCTGCGGAAAATGGGCGCGGAGATCAGAGTGGACGGTAAGACCGCGGTCATAGAGGGAAACACGAGGTTCGCCGCCGCGCCGATACGCGCCGTCGACCTGCGCGCGGGCGCCGCGATGATAATAGCGGGACTCTGCGCCGTGGGCAAAACGACGGTAGAGGATATACACCATATAAAACGCGGATATGACGACATCGTCGGGAAGCTGCGCTCCGTCGGCGCGGATATAAAAGAGGTCAACATTCCCGAGGTCGCGACTTACGGGAAATAAACTTCGGCGGGCGTTTTAAAACGTCCGTTTTGTTAATTTCAGATCATTGTTGCAGGGATCGTTAGGAGGCAGTTTTGGCTAACAGCTTCAAGCCGGCGTACCGCAGGCAAAAAGCGGTCATGAGTACGTCCGTGAAGATAATAATAATTCTTCTCGTCGTGCTTGTGCTGACGTTATCGGCTTTTTTGATAAAAATAATAGTTTCAAACGCGCTTGACCCGGGCATAGTATATCCGTCCGATACCGAGGAATTCACCGCGCTGCCGCGCGATACGGAACCCGACGAGACGGAGGAAAACGCGGTCAAGCTCACCGTCCGCGCGCTTGACACGTCTAAATTCGACGCAAAGGCGGGCTCGCTTCTGCTCGTCAACAAAAGCAACGGCTACAAGCTGCCGTCCACGGTTTCTCTCGTTAACCTGTACGACGAAAAGCACGAGAATTTTACGCTGGCGACGATCTCGGAGCAGCTTACGAGAGAGGCGTACGAGGCGCTGTGCAGGATGACGGACGCATACGCCGAGCGCTCGGGTTACTGTCCTCTCATGGTCGTTTCCGCGTACAGGGACGAGGAGGCGCAGAAAAAATTCTACGACGACTACGTTGTGAACGAATCGGACAAGGCGTACGTTGAGCTGCCCGGATATTCTGACCATCACACCGGTCTCGGCTTCGACGTGAAATTATACGACAAGGACGGCGCGTCCTACAGCTACGGCAGATACGCGTCGGAGCGCGCGGCGTGGCTCGTCGAAAACTACAAATACTACGGCTTTATAATGCGCTACCCCGCAAACAAGGGCAGTACGACCGGCATAGACGGAGAGTCGAACCATTTCAGATACGTAGGTCTTCCCCATTCCGTGTATATAACGGACAACAATATGTGTCTTGAGGAATATCTTTCATATATCAGATCCTTTACGTACGAAAGCCCTCTCGATATCACGGTCGAACACGACGAATACAGCGTCTGGTACTGCAAAGATACGGTCTACGTGCCGAGAGACGGGGACTTTACCGTATCGTCCGACAATCTGGGCGGATTTATAGTGACGTACAGAAAATGACCGGCGTAAAAATATTTCTCGCTCCGATGGCGGGCGCGACCGACGGCGCGATGCGCCTGGTGTGCAGGGAGCGCGGAGCGGACGGCTGTACCACGGAAATGATCTCCGCCGCGGCGGTGTGGTACAAGGATAAAAAGACGTTTGAGCTTGCGAGACTCCTTGACGGCGAGGACGACTGCGCGATACAGATATTCGGTCACGAGCCGGAGATGATATCAAACGCCGTCAGGGTATTATACGATAAAGCGGAGGTAAAGCCCCGCGCGTTTGATCTGAATATGGGCTGTCCCGTGAAAAAAGTCACGTCAAACGGCGACGGCTCCGCGCTTATGCGCGATCTGCCGCTTGCCGGCAGAGTGATCTCGGCGGCGGTAAAGGCTTCTCCCGTACCCGTTACGGTAAAGATGCGGACGGGTTGGGACAGGGAGCATATAAACTGTGCCGAACTGTGTAAGATCGCGGAAAATTCAGGCGCGTCGGCCGTGTGCATACACGGAAGGACGCGCGAGGATATGTACTTGTCCGGGACCGTGGATCTGTCGCCGACAGCGGAGGCGAAGGCGGCGGTGAGCATACCCGTTATCGTAAACGGCGATATCTGCGACGGCAAAACCGCGTACGGCGCGCTTGAAAAAACCGGCGCGGACGCGATCATGATCGGCAGAGCCGCGCTCGGCGACCCGTTTGTGTTCGGGAGGATAAAAAGCGCGCTCGGCGGCGCGGAATACCGCGAGCCGACGGCGGCGGAGCGCATAGAGTGCGCAAAGGAGCATCTTCGCCTTCTCGTATCCCTCAAGGGCGAGCGCACGGGCGTGCTCGAGGGCAGGCGGCACACGGCTTACTACACAAGGGGTATGTACGGCTCCTCCATACTGAGGCGGAAGCTCAACGGCGCCGTCAAAGCGTCGGAAATAACAGATATACTTGATGAACTGAAAAGGATGTACGAAAATGACGTCACCTCAACTTAAACTCGAAAAAGGAAAAACAACGTTTACGCGCGCGCTTTACAGATTCGTGAACGGCAGAAGCTTCTATCTGATAGGGGCGTTTTTCCTGCCGCTTTGCATAATGTGGATAATCTTTATGATAAAAGGCGTGTATCCGATAACGGAGAAATCCGTGCTCGTGCTCGACCTGAACGGTCAGTACGTATATTTCTTTGAGGGTATGCGCGACATATTCCAGGGACAGGGCAGTCCGTTTTATACGTGGTTCCGTTCTCTCGGCGGCGAATTTTCCGGCATTTACGCATATTACGTCGCCTCTCCGTTTGCGCTTCTGTCCGTCTTCTTCCCCGAAAACGGCATAACGGAATTCCTTTTGTGGATGACGCTTCTCAAGGTCGGCTCAAGCGGTCTTACGTTCGCGCTTTATCTGCATAACAGCCGCCCGTCAAAGCCGCTGAACGTCGTTGTCTTTTCAACGTGTTACGCGTTATCAAGCTACGCGGTGGTGCAGGCGCACAATACGATGTGGATAGATTCGCTCATATATCTGCCGCTGATATGCCTCGGCATAGAGAGCATAGTAAAGCGCGGGCGTCCGTGTCTTTACGTCATAACGCTCGCCCTCTGCTTCATATCCAACTTCTATATAGGCTGGATGACGGCGATATTCACCGCTCTGTATTTCTTCTACTATTATCTGAGCAAATATCCGTTCAAGAACTTTGAAAAATTCTTCTACGCGTTTTACAAGTGGCTCATTTTCTCCGTCATAGCGGCGATGATAGCGTCCGTTATAATAATACCGACGTACTTTTCGCTCCAGCTCGGCAAAATGGACTTCCAGAGCCCGTCATACGCTTTTGACGCGAAATTCGATTATATAAAGATATTCACGCAGATGCTTCCGAACTCATACGATACGGTGCGTCCGAACGGTTTGCCGTTCATTTACTGCGGACTTATCTGCCTTACGCTTCTGCCCGTTTATTTCGTGTCGAAAAACATAAAAGGCAGAGAGAAGATCATGAGCGGTATAATTTTAGCGGTCATGATATTCAGCTTCACCGCGACGACGGTCGACCTGTTCTGGCACGGTCTGCAGAAGCCGAACTGGCTCAACTACCGTTACAGCTATATGTTCATATTCCTTGTGGTCGTCTTCGCGTACGAGGCGTACCGCGCGCTTGACCCGAAGCTCTACCGGGCGGTTCTCGGCTGCGGCGGCGTCATCGGAGTGCTGATAATGATAGTACAGGCTCTGCCCGACGCGGATTTTACCATAAAGCGCGCGTCCGACAAAGAATTCACCTTTATGCAGAACCTTTTGACGATATGGTTCTCAATGGCAATGCTCGGCATCGTGCTGGCGGTCCTGTGGGGCGCGGCGCATAAGAAAAAATACGCCTCGGGCATAGTGCTCGGCGTCGTGTGCTTCGAGCTTATGATAAACGGGATATACGACGTGTTCAGACTGCACGAGGACGTGTATTATTCCACAAGGGAAAGCTACGTTTCGTTCATGGACAGATGGTCCGGCATAACGCGCTCCGTGCAGGAAAGCGACAACACGCTTTACAGAATGGAAAAGATAGTGCACCGCAAGGTAAACGACAACATGGCGCTGCGTATACGCGGCATATCCAACTCCACCTCTACGCTCAACGCCTCCGTCATAAGACTGCTTTTCAAAATGGGCTACGCGTCAAAATCCCACTGGTCGAGATACGTGGGCGGAAACATAGTCAACGACTCGCTTCTGGGCATAAAATACGTGCTCGATAAGGAAAAAGGCGGTCTGCCCGCGGGGTATACCGAATATCTGTCCGAAATGGATCCGACAAAGCTCGGTGAGGACGTGACGGACGAGGATTACGACCCCACGGAGAATATGCTTTACGCGTACAAGAACGAACACGCGCTGCCCGTTATGTTCGGCGTGTCGTCCGATATACAAAAATACGATACGGAAAGCGAATATTCCGCGCCCGACATTCTTAATTCGATGATCTCCTCCATGATAGGAAGGCGCGTCGAGGTGTTCGAGCCGCTCGTCGTAGGCGACGACAGCTTTGACTACACGTCCGGGATGACGAAAGCGTCCGCGGGACAGCACAGAAAGTGGAACAAGGGCGACGCAAAGGATTCCGCGGCGATATCGTTTGAATTCTATACGGAAAAGGACGGGGAGCTTTACTTCCATCTGCCGTCGGAATACCCGCGCGACACGCTTGTAAGGATCAAGGTCGAGCACGAGGACGGGACGACCGCTGCGACAAGATCGTTCAACTATCTGACGAACGAAACGCATACGATGTACTGCCTCGGCACGTTCAGGGCGGGCGATCTCGTAAAGCTTGAGGTCGTGCTCAAGGATTCGTCCGGCAACCTCTACTACTACAAGAACACGGGCTACGTCTACTACTTCAACGAGGAAACGTTCGAGGAGGCTTATAAGGAGCTGACCGCGAGCCTGCCGGAAATAACTTCGTTTACCGACACGAATATAAAAGCCACCGTCAATATGGCAAAGGGCGATAATATGATGTTCACGTCCATACCGTTTGACAAGGGCTGGACCGTAAAGGTCGACGGAAAGACCGTGAAGCTTTCCGACGAGGTCAAGGACGGGGACGACGAATACTCGGCGAAAAACAAGGTGTTCGGCGCTCTTCTCGCGTTTGAGGTGCCCGAAGGCGAGCATACGATAGAGCTTTCGTTCGTGCCGCGCGGCTTTACTGTGGGCGGTATACTCGCTCTGATCGGTCTGACCGTCGTCGGCATCACGCTTGTGAAAACGATACTGCGCGACAGGAAAAGAAGAAGGAGCAAGCTCGCCGCGTTCAGAGCCGCAGCGGCGCAGGCTTCCGCGCCCGCGGATGAAAGCGCGGACGAGCTGACGGAGCTTGACAAGATACAGGATGAGGAGGATCCGGCGGAGCTCGACGACCTCGGCCGCCTCGACGGCGGCACACCGGACGATATAAAGGAAGAAGAATAAAATTAAGGGGCTCGTGAGAAAGCCCCTTAATTGTTGAAATAATAAAAACAGGAATTAAGAATTCAGAATTCAGAAGAATGAAGGTGTCGGCTATGCCGACGGAATTGGTGGGTTTCCCACCCCTCAAGCTCGGCTTCGCCGAGAACCCCCCATACCCCCC
>CACZOH010000199.1 GCA_902782785.1 uncultured Ruminococcus sp.
CGTAACCTCCCGGTTGCCTGACAATCTCCGGCGTATCCGTTTTCATATCGGAAAGATCCGGCAGTACCACACCGTACCCCTTTTCCTCCGTATCCTTAATCGCGCTTATGTACTTGCCGTATATCCTCTCGTTCTCATGCATTTTTTTGACAGCGTCAAAAAGCTCAGCGTCGTTTTTTATATCGCACCCGGATATCTCGGATACGGAAGCGTAATACAGATCCGGGTCGAGCTTTGCTTTGACTCTTATTTTTCCTGTTCCGAAATCTATTTTTTCAACGTTTGATTCCGTTATATTTTCGTTTTCACATAAATTCTCGTATATCTGTTTTGCGTCCTTTATTTTCACTGCTTTTTCCGCAAGCTCAAGCGCCGTTTCCGTTATAGATCTGTTTACGGGATGTTCTTTTCCGAGCGCCTCGAGATAAGACGGCAATTCTATCCTCGTTTCCGTTACCGGAAACTCGTATAGCACCTGTTCGAGTATCTTTATTATATCCTCACCGTCAAGCTGCAGACAGTTTACGAGCGCAACGGGCGCGTTGTATTTTTCTTCAAGCTCATACGCCAGCATAACGCTTTTTTCGTTCTGCGGATTCTGACAATTCAGGATGATCACAAACGGCTTGCCGCTTTCTTTCAGCTCGTCTACGGTATGCTCCTCCGCTTCTTCGTAGTTTTCGCGCGGTATATCCGTTACCGTTCCGTCCGTCGTAACGAGCATCGCGATCGTACAATGCTCTTTTATGACCTTTTCCGTGCCCGTTTCAGCCGCCGTATCGAAGCTCATCGGCTCGTTTGACCACGGTGTATTGACAAGCCTCGGTCTTCCCTCCTCCGTCGTTCCCTCTGCGCCCGGTACTATGAATCCGACACAGTCGATCATCCTCACGTCAAAACCCGCCGCATCGTCTATTTTGACTGATACCGCCTTTTCCGGTATGAATTTCGGCTCCGTCGTCATCACCGTTTTGCCGCCGGAGCTCTGAGGCAGTTCGTCTCTTGCACGCTGACTCTCATATTCATCTTCGATATTCGGTAAAACAAGCGTCTCCATAAACCTTTTTATAAACGTTGATTTTCCGGTTCTCACCGGTCCCACAACGCCTACGTATATCTGTCCGTTCGTTCTTTTTGCTATATCCTTGTAAATATCGCTGCCGTTCATATTTCCCTCCGTAATATTCCTTTTTGATACATTTATATTCACAATTGCCGCGTTTATACTAAAAACGAAGGAAATTACGGCTGTCATAAACAAAAATTCAATCAAACTTTGCGATTTATGTATTGACAAAACGGTATTTTTAATGTAAAATTATAACAACAAATACATAAGGAGGCTGTCATGAAAACAGTTGTTATAAAATTAAAAGAGATCAAAGACGTTTATGATTTCGTCGCCGTTGTGACCGCTTATCCGGGTGAGCTCGATATAGTAAGCGGACGTTACAGAGTAAACGCAAAAAGCGTTATGGGCATTTTCGCACTCGACCTTACAAAGCCGCTGAATCTTGAAATATTCGGCGACGATACCGTTGAGATCGAAGAAAAGCTCAAGCCCTATATTATCTGAGTCACAAAAGAATTAAAACGGAACTTTTTTCATATATTGTACCGAAAATCATATTTTTTGGAGTACGGCAATGAAAAAAGTTCTTTCTTTATTTTTATCCCTTATTCTGTTTATATCCGCCTTTTCCCTGTTCTGCTCTGCCGCAGACTTTACCGAAGAGCTTGACTGCAGATCGGCGATACTGATCGAGGCGTCGACCGGCAGAGTGCTTTACGAAAAGAACGCGGATACGCCTTATCCGCCCGCTTCAGTTACGAAAATAATGACTGCCCTTCTCGTTTTCGAGGCGCTTGACTCCGGAAGGATCACGCTTAAGGACAAAGTACCGGTATCCGAAAACGCGGCTGATATGGGCGGCTCTCAGGTGTATCTTAAGGTCGGAGAGGATATGACGCTTGAGGATATGATTAAATCCCTTATGGTGTCGAGCGCAAACGACTGCGCTGTGGCTCTCGCGGAATACGTGTGCGGCAGCGAAACGTCGTTCGTTATGAAAATGAACGAGCGCGCAGAAAAACTCGGTATGAAAAACACGAATTTTGAAAACGTGACGGGGCTTGACGACACGACGAAAAATCACGTTGCCTCTGCGCGCGATATCGCCCTGATGTCGGCGGAGCTTATGAAGCACAGGGACGTATTCAATTATACAACGATATGGATGGACACAATAAGAAACGGCGCTTTCGGTTTGACTAACACAAACAGGCTCATACGCTTCTACAAGGGTGCGAACGGCCTTAAAACGGGAATGACTCAAAAGGCGGGATTTTGCATTTCCGCCGCCGCAAAGCGAGGCGATATGCAGCTTATAGCCGTAATAATGGGCGCACCGAGCCGTGATATAAGAAACGCGGCGGCGTCAAAGCTGCTTGATTACGGCTTTGCAAATTACGGTATATACAGAGTCGAGTCCTCCGAGCTTGAACCCGTAAAGCTTACCGGCGCTTCAAAACGCGAGCTTAAAATAAAGCACGGCGATTTCACCGCGCTTCTCCCGTCGTCTGACCTGCACGGCGTCACGTACGAAACAAAACTGCCGGACAGTGTTTCAGCGCCCGTCAAAAAGGGCGATCGGATAGGAACTATAGAGTTTTCTTCAAACGGCAAACCGATAGGCGAAGCCGTGATCTGCTCCGACGAGGACGCAGACAGGATCTCATTTTCCGGGATCTTTATGAAGCTTTTATTTGAATTTCTTCTGATAAAATAAAATTTTAAACAAATATCACTTGCAATTAAATATATTTCGATTTATAATATAGGAAATACAGAAGCAAAGGAAGGAACAAAAATGGCAATTTCTCTTAAGACCAAATACTGCGATGGCTTCGTATC
>CACZOH010000200.1 GCA_902782785.1 uncultured Ruminococcus sp.
CGTTTCCGAGATACCATTCGTCCGTCGCGTAGAAATCGCACGGAAAGACAGAGCCGTCCGCTTCCACTACGCCGTAACAGGTACACCTGCCTGTCAAACCGCACATTTCGGGATTTTTGCCGCGCAGGACGTCTGTCATATTGTCAAACAGTCTTACGCTTATTTCTTCGCCGTTCAAAAGATCCCTGTAATAAAGCGGAAAAACGGAGCACAGAAATCCGGCGTATTTGTCCGCCGACAAGGAGAAGGCTTCTTTTTTATTGTCAAAGCCGTCTATACATGGGATAAACTGTAAATACTTATGTTTCTTAAGCGTATTATACACAAGCGCGCCGTTTTTCGCGTTTGCGCTTGTTATAACGCATAACACGTTATATTCAGCGCCCGCTTCCCTTAACAGCCGCGCGGCGTTTTCCGCCTTGTCCCAAGTTCCTTTGTCTTCCTTGTCTTTTCTGAATTTATTATGCGCCTCTCTCGTGCCGTCAAGCGAAAGTCCGACAAGAAAATGATTTTCCGAAAAGAATTCAGCCCACTCCTCATCTATAAGCGTACCGTTCGTCTGTACGGTGTTTATTATCTTTACTTTTTTTTCGTTATACTTTTGCTGTAATTCAAGCAGACGTCTGTAAAAGCCGATACCGGCAAGCGTCGGTTCTCCGCCCTGAAATGCGAAGACCACCGTTTTTTCATTTGTCATAAGCGCTGATCTCACGGTATTCTCAAGCGTTTTTTCGTTCATCATACCGTATGAGCTGATTTTTCTGTTGCTGCACTCGTCAAGATAAAAGCAGTATCCGCATTTGATATTGCAAAGTGATGAGCAGGGTTTTATGATTAAATTCATACCTTAAGCGTTTTCGTTTTTTCTTTTATGATAACATAAGGATAAATTTTTGTCAAGTCCGTTTTTTTTATATAAACAACTTGATTTTTATTAAAATATATGATATTATATAATCAGGTTATTATGACTATGAAAGGCAGTTTTATATGGAGAAAAAATACGTATTGGCGATGGACCAGGGTACCACGAGCTCACGCGCCGTTCTTTTTGACAGAAACGGCGGGATCGTAAGCATGGTCCAAAAGGAATTCAAACAGATATTCCCGGAGCCCGGATGGGTCGAACACGATCCGATGGAGATCTGGTCAACACAGATGGGCGTGTCAATGGAAGCTATACAGAGGATCGACGCGCACGCGGACGAGATCGCCGCCATAGGCATAACAAATCAGCGTGAAACGACGATCTTATGGGACGCCGACACGGGCAGGCCCGTTTATAACGCGATAGTCTGGCAGTGCAGAAGGACCGCCGGTATGATCGAAAAAGCCAAAGCGGACGGAATGGCAGAGGTAATAAAGAGTAAAACGGGACTTGTGCTTGACGCGTATTTCTCCGCAAGCAAAATAGCATGGATCCTCGATAACGTAAAAGGCGCGCGTGAAAAAGCGGAAGCCGGCAAGCTGCGTTTCGGGACCGTAGACAGCTGGCTTATATGGAATCTGACGGACGGTAAAGTCCACGCGACTGATTATACGAACGCTTCACGCACAATGCTTTTCGATATACACAAGCTCCGTTGGGACAGGCAGATACTTGATTATTTCAGGATCCCGGTGAGCATCCTTCCGAAGGTCTGTCCGTCAAGCGGTTTTATCGGAGAAACAGATAAGTTCGGCGGCAATATACGGATTTCCGGCGCCGCGGGAGATCAGCAGGCGGCTTTGTTCGGTCAATGCGGATTTGAGACCGGCGACGTTAAGAGCACGTACGGTACCGGAGGCTTTATGCTGATGAACACCGGAGAAAACGCCGTTTCTTCAAAGCGCGGTCTTATAACGACGATCGCGGCTTCGACCGGCGGCAAGGTACAGTACGCGCTTGAAGGAAGCGTATTCGTTGCCGGCGCCGCGATACAATGGCTCCGTGACGAAATGAGAATGATACGCACCTCACCGCAGTCGGAGGAATACTGCCGGGCGGTACCCGATACGGCGGGCGTATATATAGTTCCCGCGTTTTCCGGCCTGGGCGCGCCCTACTGGAATCAATACGCGAGAGGAACGGTCGTGGGACTAACGAGAGGCGTTTCAAAGGATCACTTCATACGCGCGGCTGTAGAATCGCTCGCATATCAGACGAACGATCTTGCTGAAGCGATGAAAAACGATTCGGGGATAAACATAAACGCTCTGAAGGTCGACGGCGGCGCGAGCGCAAACAACTTTCTTATGCAGTTCCAGTCCGATATATCAAATATGAAGATTGAACGGCCGTCATGCGTTGAAACAACGGCGCTCGGCGCTGCGTATCTCGCGGGTCTCGGCGCGGGCTTCTGGTCTGATAAAGAAGAAATAAAGAAAAACAGCAGAATGGAAAGAGAGTTTTCACCCGAAATAAGCGAGGAAAAGCGCAAAAAACTTTTATCCGGCTGGCAGCGCGCCGTAAGATGCGCGGAATTTTGGGCAAGCGAGGAAAAAGACGATGAATGAAAAATATGACGTTTGTATAATAGGCGGCGGCGTAGTAGGCTGTGCGACGGCAAGGGAACTGTCAAAATACGATCTTAAAGTCTGCGTCGTCGAAAAAGAAGAAGATGTATGCTCAGGCACGAGCAAGGCTAACAGCGCGATAGTTCACGCGGGCTTTGACGCCGTTCCCGGTACGCTCAAAGCAAAAATGAACGTGCGCGGAGCGGAACTTATCAGACAGCTTTCAAAAACGCTCGATTTTCCGTACAGACAAAACGGTTCGCTTGTTCTCTGCTTTGACGAAAACGGTATCCCGGAGCTGAACAAGCTGTACGAGCGCGGTATCAGAAACGGAGTATCCGGGCTTTCCATAATATCGGGCGACGAAGCGCGCAGGCTTGAACCGGCGCTGTCCGACAAGGTCGTTTCGGCTCTGTTAGCTGAGAACGCGGGCATAGTCTGTCCGTTTCAGATGACCATCGCTTTTGCGGAGAACGCCGCTTCAAACGGCGTAACGTTCCGTTTCCTTACAGAGGTGACGGATATCAGGTCCGACGGCGACGGTTACGTTTTAAGCACAAACAAAGGTGAAATAAACGCAAAATACGTCGTCAACGCCGCAGGTTTATATTCTGATAAAATACACAACGCGGTGGCGGATGATAAGATAACCGTGATCCCGCGCCGCGGCGAATACGTACTGCTCGACCGCGAAGTCGGAGATCTGGTATCGCATACGGTTTTCCAGCTTCCCACAAAATACGGTAAGGGCGTTCTTGTTTCACCTACCGTACACGGAAATCTGCTTGTAGGTCCTTCGGCTGACGATATAGAGGATAAAGAGGACACGCAGACCACGGCAAGCGCGACCGCCTCCGTCAAGGAACGCGCATTGTTAAGCGTGCCGAAAGTTCCGTATAACAAGACGATAACCGGCTTTTCCGGCGTACGCGCTCATCTTGAAACAGGTGATTTCATAATAGGCGAAACGAAAAACGGCTTTTTTGACGCCGCGGGCGTTGAATCCCCGGGACTTACCGCGGCGCCTGCGATAGGCGAGTATTTAACGGAACTTATAGTCAATAAGTGCGGCGCGTCACTTAAAGAAAACTACGTGAAAGAACGCCGCGGAATACCGCAGGTCGCAAAGCTTCCGCAGAAAGAGCGTACGGAGCTTATTAAGAAAAACCCGAAATACGGCGTAATCATATGCCGCTGTGAGAATATATCGGAGGGTGAGATAGTCGACGCCATACACAGAACTCCGGGTGCCGTAAGTCTTGACGGAATAAAACGCCGCGTAAGACAGGGAATGGGGCGCTGTCAGGCGGGCTTCTGCACTCCCGCGGCTATAGCGATACTTGCAAGAGAACTCGGCATACCGGAGGAGCAGGTGACAAAAAACAGACCGGGTTCACAGCAGATAAAGGAGAGCTTATGACATATCACGATCTTGTAATTATCGGCGGCGGTCCCGCGGGACTTGCCGCTGCGGTATCAGCTCACGAGGCGGGTATTGAAGATATCCTCATACTCGAGCGGGACGAACGGCTCGGCGGGATATTGAATCAATGCATACACAACGGTTTCGGTCTGCACACGTTCAAAGAGGAGCTTACCGGTCCCGAATATGCTGACAGATACATAAAAAAAGTCACAGATTATAAAATTCCTTATAAGCTTAAATCGATAGCAGCGGATATATCCGCCGAAAGAGAGATACTTTACGTAAACGGAGAGGAAGGCGCGGTATCCGTAAAAGCGGGCGCCGTAATACTTGCCATGGGCTGCCGCGAGCGTCCGAGAGGAGCTCTCGGTCTTCCGGGATACAGACCCGCGGGTATATTCACCGCGGGAACCGCTCAGCGTCTGATGAACATCGAAGGCTACAGCGTAGGCAAGAAGGTATTCATTTTAGGCTCGGGCGATATAGGACTTATTATGGCGCGTCGTATGACGCTTGAAGGCGCTATAGTAATATGCGTAGCCGAGCTTATGCCGTACTCCGGCGGTCTTAACAGAAATATCGTACAATGCCTGAACGATTTCAACATACCGCTCAAGCTGTCGCATACAGTAACAAAGATACACGGAAAACAGCGCGTAACGGGTATCACGATATCCGAGGTTGACGCAAACAGACGGCCGATCAAAGGCACGGAGGAATACTATGACTGCGATACGCTTCTACTCTCCTGCGGCCTTTTGCCGGAAAACGAGCTTTCAAAATCCGCCGGCGTCACGCTCGACAGGGTAACCGGAGGTCCGGTCGTCGACGACAAACTGCAGACGAGCGTCGAGGGCGTCTTCGCCTGCGGCAACGTACTGCACGTACACGACCTTGTGGACTACGTTTCAGAAGAAGCCGAAAGAGCGGGCCGTCAGGCGGCTTCGTTCGTTAAATCCGGTAAGGAAAACGATAAAAAATATATCACGCTTTCCGTCGGGTCCGGCGTAAGATACACCGTACCGCAGATGATAGACGTAAACAATATGAACGACAGCGTTACGGTGCGTTTCCGCGTTTCCGACGTTTTCCGTGATAAAAGCGTATCCGTCTGCTATGACGACAAATGCGTGATAAAAAGAAAAAAACGCATACTCGCCCCGGGTGAAATGGAGCAGATCGTTATCAAAAAGGATACGTTCGGGGACAGTATGCCCAAGACCGTGAAGATATCTGTGGAGGACTGATGATGAAAGAATATGAGCTGACTTGCATACAGTGCCCGATAGGCTGCGCGCTCACCGTTACGGCAGACGGCGATAACGTCGCCGTAAGCGGAAACACTTGTCTGCGCGGCGCGGAATACGGCAGAAAAGAGGTACTCCATCCGTCCCGCACGGTCACGTCCACCGTTCTGACAGAGAACGGAGAGATAAAGCGCCTGTCCGTCAAAACAAAAACGGACATTCCGAAAGAAAAGATCTTTGAAGTGATGGACGTTATACGTAAAACAAAAGTCAAAGCCCCGGTCAGGATCGGCGACGTTGTAATAGAAAACGTCTGCGGTACGGGTGTTGACGTTATCGCCACAAAATCAGTTGAAAAGAGGTAAATCAAATGAGTACAAAAGCAAACGGAGGATTGAAGCTGAATTTAAAAAGAACTTTTCTTATCGGCTTCGCGTTTTTCGGGATACTCTTATTATGGCAGGTCTACGATTCCTGGTGCCCCACGTTTTTAACGGATATTTTTGCAAGACAAATGTATGATCTGTCGTCGGCTCAGCTCAAATCGGGCGATCCGGACAAAATTCTGAACGTTCAGTGGATAGTCGGTATCATAATGGCGTGCGATAATCTAGCCGCGCTGATACTTCTCCCTATTTTCGGAAATCTTTCGGACAAAACAAAGTCTCCGATAGGAAAACGTATGCCGTTTATCCTGCTCGGTACCTTGGTATCAGCCATAGCGTTTCCGTTTATTCCGCTTTTCTTCCACTATAACAACGTCGTCGGAATGGTCGCGATAATGCTTATAGTCCTTGTATTCATGATGATGTACAGAAACCCCGCCGTATCGCTTATGCCCGATATAACGCCGAAACCTCTGCGTGCAAAAGCAAACGGCATAATAAACATAATGGGC
>CACZOH010000201.1 GCA_902782785.1 uncultured Ruminococcus sp.
AAACGCGCTTCTGCCTCAGATTCTGCGCTCGATGGACATAGACTGCAATTCCTTTGAAAACTCCGTCCTCACCGCTCTGCAATCGCTTCCGAAGCAGTCGGGCGGGCAGTTATATATGCAGTCGGAGCTGTCGGCGGCGCTTGACGAAGCGGAAAAGAAAGCTCAGCAGATGAACGACGAATACGTATCCGTCGAGCATCTTTTTATGGGTATGCTGAAGCACCCGGACGATAAGGTAAAGCAGCTTTTCAAATCGTACGACGTTACGGAAAACGAGTTTTTGGCGGCGCTGAAAAACATCAGAGGCAACAACAGGGTCACGAGCGAAACGCCGGAGGATCAGTACCAGGCGCTTGAAAAGTACGGTCAGGACCTTGTAAAGCTCGCGCGCGAGCGCAAGCTCGACCCCGTTATCGGGCGTGACGACGAGATAAGACGAGTTATCCGCATACTCTCGCGTAAAACGAAAAACAACCCGTGTCTTATAGGCGAGCCGGGCGTAGGTAAAACCGCCATAGCCGAGGGACTTGCTCTGCGTATAGTCCGCGGCGACGTGCCGGACAATCTGAAGGACAGAACGATATTCAGCCTCGACATGGGCGCGCTCATCGCGGGCGCAAAGTACAGGGGCGAGTTTGAAGAGCGTCTGAAAGCCGTGCTGAACGAGATAAAGAAGTCCGACGGCAAAATAATAATGTTCATAGACGAGCTTCACACAGTCGTGGGTGCGGGCAAAACAGAGGGCTCGATGGACGCGGGCAACCTGCTTAAACCTATGCTCGCGCGCGGCGAGCTTCACTGTATCGGCGCGACGACGCTTGACGAATACAGAAAATATATAGAAAAAGACCCCGCGCTCGAGCGCCGTTTCCAGACCGTTCTTGTAGAGGAGCCGAGCGTAGCGGACACGATAACGATACTGAGAGGCTTGAAGGAGCGTTACGAGGTTTATCACGGCGTAAAGATCCAGGACGGCGCGCTTATATCCGCGGCGGTGCTCTCAGACAGGTATATTTCCGACAGATTCCTGCCCGACAAGGCGATCGACCTCGTGGACGAGGCATGCGCGCTGATAAAGACCGAGATGAATTCCATGCCGACGGAAATGGATGAGATATCCCGTAAAATAATGCAGCACGAAATAGAGGTCGCGGCGCTTTCAAAGGAGACGGATAAACTGTCTTTGGCAAGACTTGAGGAGATCAAGTCTGATATCGCAAAGGAACGCGACGAATTCAACGAGATGAAGGCGCGCTGGGAAAACGAGAAGAACAGTATAGGCAAGCTCGCGGGACTGCGCGAGAAGATAGAGCAGACGCAGGCGCAGATAGAGGCGGCGCAGAACAGATACGACCTTGAAAAAGCCGCTGAGCTGAAATACTCCGTACTGCCGAAGCTCAGGTCAGAGCTTGAAAGCGCTGAAAAAGCGGCGGCGGACGGAAAAGGAAACTCGTTCTTGCGTGACAAGGTCACGGAGGAGGAGATCGCAAAGATAGTCTCCCGCTGGACGGGGATACCCGTATCAAAGCTGATGGAAAGCGAAAAATCAAAGCTTTTGCATCTTGACGACATACTGCATAAGAGAGTTATAGGCCAGGATGAAGCCGTGCAGAAGGTAAGTCAGGCCATCCTCCGCTCACGTGCCGGAATATCAGACCCGAACAGACCGATAGGCTCGTTCCTGTTCTTAGGTCCTACGGGCGTCGGTAAAACGGAGCTTGCAAAAGCGCTTGCCGAAGCCCTGTTCGACGACGAGCGCGCTATGGTGAGAATAGACATGAGCGAGTATATGGAAAAATACTCCGTCTCGCGTCTGATAGGCGCGCCTCCCGGATACGTGGGATATGACGAGGGCGGACAGCTTACGGAGGCTGTAAGGAGAAAACCGTATTCCGTCGTTTTGTTCGACGAAATAGAAAAAGCGCACCCGGACGTTTTCAACGTGCTTTTGCAGGTGCTTGACGACGGTCGTATAACGGACAGCCAGGGACGTACGGTGGATATGAAAAATACCATCATAATCCTCACTTCAAACCTCGGCTCCGATATCATACTCGACGGGATAGACGGTAACGGCGAGATATCCGAGGATGCGAGAGCGGGCGTCAATTCCCTGCTTCGCAGAAGCTTCAGA
>CACZOH010000202.1 GCA_902782785.1 uncultured Ruminococcus sp.
AAAATGCGGATCGGAAAATAAAATCCGCTTATTTTCCGTTTTTCTGTTGACTTTGCGGGATAATTACTGTATAATAGCGGAAGGAGGCGCTTATGGATATTTACGCTCATTCTCAAATAAAGGATAAAGCCGCTCTTTGCGGCGGCACTAAGCTTTACGGCACGTTTGACGAAAGGATAAACGCGCTGATAAGCGGGCTTTTTCTGCGTGTGGATATGCGCGCGGTCGTTGACTTTTTCAGATACCGTCTGAACAGATTTGCGGCGGGCGAATTTTTCGGCAAGCTTATGCGCGCGGCGTGTCTTATATACGGATACACAAAAAACGCGGAGCTGTTGCGCGTGATAGACGGCGCCGCGGCGGATATAATGTCGGTCAGTGACGACGACGGCGATATAAGCACCTCGCCGAAGGCGGAACAGCCGAACGGAAGCTCGGGCTCCGATCTGTGGGAGCGCAAATACGTTCTTCTTGGCCTTTGGGAATACTATATGATAACAAAGCGAAACGACGTGCTCGACTGCATGATGAAGCTTGCGCTCTATACAGCCTCTCAGGTGGGAGAGCCGCCGAAAACGCCCGTAACGCAAACGGGCTGGGCGTTCTGCGGCATAGAATCCTCGTCGATACTTGAACCGATAATGCGGCTTTACAATCTTACGGGAAACAAGACGCTGTTTGAACTTTCGCGTCATATCGTAAACTCCGGGGCGTGCTCGCGGCAGAATATTTTTGAGGCGATCCTGTCCGGCGTCGATCCGAAGGATATAGGAAATAACGGCGATCCGACCCAAAGCATAGCCAAAGCCTACGAGATGATGAGCTGTTTTGAGGGCCTGCTCGAATACTACCGCGCGACGGGCGAAGAAAAATACCGGAAATGCATAAAAATATTTATCGACAAGATAAATCTGCAGGAGATAACGTATCTCGGCTCCGGCGGAGCGGATAAGCCATACAACCTCGGTCCCGGCACGGGCGAGCAGTGGAACTATACGTTTTACGAGCAGGCAAATCCCGATATATCGCTCGGCATGGAAACGTGCGTGACGGTGACGTATATGAAGCTGATGCTGAATTACTACCGTCTGACCGCCGACGCGTCGCTAATAGACAAAATTGAGGTCAGCGCGTACAACGCTCTGCTCGGCGCCATGAAGCCGGACGGCACGTTTTTCGATTATTTTCCGAAATTCAACGGATGCAGAAGCACAAAGGTCAATTTCAGCTACGATATAAACGGCATACCGCTCTCCTGCTGTACCGCAAACGGTCCGATGGGAATGGCGATACTGCCGTATATGACGTTCTGCGAAGGGGAAAACAGGATATACGTAAATCTTTATATCCCGTCCGTCTGCCCGAAATTAAAGCTTGAAACAGATTATCCGTCGGACGGAAAAATCAATATAACGGTGCTTGAAGCCGGGGAATATGAAACGGCGCTCCGCATTCCCGGATACTGCAAGTATTTTTCCCTCTCGCACCCGTACAGGCTTGAAAACGGTTACGCGGTTATCGGAAACGACTGGAAAAAAGGCGATAAGATAACGCTTGAGCTCTGTATGCCCCTCGTCTGCCGTCCGTGTCCGCAAAGCGTGAATCCGGACGTGAAGGATATGGTATTATATACGTACGGTCCGCTTGTTCTGGCGGCGGACAAAAGCGTTTTTGAAGATTACGGCAAACCCGTAGACGCGGTTGTCGGGGAGCGCGTCGGATACGGCTTCATAAACGGCAGACTGACCGCGGACGGCGTTACGTTCATCCCGTATTACAAAGCCGGGGCGAGCTGGGACGAAAATACCGAATACAAATGCTGGCTTAAAATAAAAAAATAACGGAACACATATAATTTATAAAAACCGGAGGACGGAAAATGAAACTTACATCAGCACAGGCGGCAAAGCTGCTCAAAAAATTAAACGACGATTTCACCGCGATAATAAGCCGCGAGGAGAAAAGCCATACGTTCAACGCGGCTATGGGAGAGGACCCCGATACGGTCCGCCCCGAATACGATTACGCACAAACGCAGAATGAGCTTTCTCTGCTTGAAGCAAAGATAAGAAAGCTCAAACACGCCGTGAACGTATTCAACGCGACGCATAAGGTGCCGGGCTACGATATGACGGTGGACGAGATGCTTATATACATCCCGCAGCTTTCAAGAAAAAAAGAAAAGCTCGCGGATATGCGCGCAAAGCTGCCGAAAGCCCGCGTTGAATTTGTGAGAAACACGAGCATTATAGACTACACGTATACGAATTACGATATCAAAGCGGCGGACGCCGATTATCAGGCTGTCTCCGACGAGCTCTCAAAAGCTCAGCTTGCGCTAGACGCTTTTAACGGAACGGAAACCTTTGAGTTTGAGATCTGATATCTTTCCGTCATACCGTACCGCGGCGCTTTTTTAAAAGATCTTTTATCGGTTCAGGGTTACAGTATTTTTGTTATTCCTTTTTGTTATCCGTTTGTTCTGCAGGTTCAAGGTCAGAAGAAAGAGATCCTCATTTATGTCATTTTGCCGGGGTGCGCGTATGAAAAAACTTAACGGCGGCGGAAGTACGGTTATACGCCGTTTCTCTTTATACATATTTCCGCCGCTTTGCGGCGGTTTTTTTATTGAAAAGATTTCAATAACCCATATTTATTTTCTTTTGATTTCCGTACAAAAAATGCACATAAACCCTTGACAATTCTTTTTTAAGGTTTTATAATATAAAATGCGTATGGTATTTGCGCGATCCGGACGCCCCGTTTGCGGCACCGGAATAAGAATAAAACCGAAAGCAAGAGGACAAAAAATGAACGATCAGAACATCAAAGAGACGGCGGCGCCTTTGAAGAGAAAAAAAGGCGTCAAACGTGAGCCGATACAGCGCGTTGAAGCGGACGCGCAGACCGGTCTGACCGCCGCTCAGGCAGAGGAAAGAGTAAAAAAGGGTTACAGCAACGTTACGGTGGACCCTAACGACAAAAGCCCGCTGAAGATACTCGCAGGCAACCTTTTCACTTTCTTCAACTCCATACTCTTTACGATAGCCGCGGTATTCATCGGCTTTATGATCTACTTCAACGCGATAGGCAGAGGAGATATCGTAAGTCAGTATTTCGGATTTTCCAAATTCTTCTTCCTCGTTCCCGTTATTATGAACGTGGTTATGGGAACGTATCAGGAGGTACACAGCCTCAAGGTAATAAAAAAGCTCCGTATAGTGACGGAGACTAAATGCAAGGTCGTGCGCGACGGTCAGGTGATCCCGGTCGAATCGAGCGATATAGTCATAGACGACATCGTAGCTCTCGGCGCGGGCGATCAGGCGACGGTCGACCTTACCGTTCTCGATGGCGAGGTATTCGTTGACGAATCGATGCTCACGGGCGAATCCGACCACGTCAGAAAGCAGCCGGGCGACAAGGTGCTCGCCGGCTCGTCCATAATAATGGGCAACGGGCGCGGCAGAACGACAGCCGTCGGCAACGACACGTACGCCGCACAGCTAACCGGCAAGGTAAAGAGCGGAGCAAGACATAAATCCGAGCTTATGAGCTCGATAATGAAGATACTCAAGGTACTGTCCGTCGCTCTGGCGGTCGCCGTTACGACGGTCGCGATAACGCTCGTCATCAAGATAGCGCAGAACGGCGGCGACCCGTCGTTATGGGACGGCAGGACGCTCACCGTAAGCGATCCGTTATCATGGGGTCTGATAGTCCTTACCGGCGGCGCGTTCGGCATAGGTATGATCCCGTCCGGTCTCGTACTTACGACCTCCGTCGCGTTGATGGTATCCATCGCTCAGCTTACTAAAAAGCAGACTCTCGTTCAGGAGCTTTACTCTCTTGAAAACCTCTCCCGTATAGACGTTATCTGTCTTGACAAAACGGGAACGCTCACCGACGGCACGATGAACGTCGAGGACGTACGCGCATTCATCCCGCTTGAGGAAGTCGAAGCATACGCAAGACAGCTCATTTTATCCGCCGGCGACAGAAACTCCACCATGGAGGCCGTTTATCAGCGCTTCGGTACGGCGGAGACGGCGGAATATTCGGAAGTCATTCCTTTCTCGTCCGCCACAAAATACTCGGGCATAGTTTACCCGGACGGCAGAAAGCTCCTTATGGGCGCGCCGGAATATCTGCTTCCCGCGGGCGACGAAAAGCTTGAATTCGTCTCGGAATGCGCCAAGAAAGGCAAACGCGTTATAGCCGTTACGCTCAACGCCGAACCTATAGCGTTCTTCGTGATAGCGGACCACATACGCGACACGGCGCCGGATACTCTCCGTTTCTTCCGTGAAAACGGCGTTACGGTAAAGGTCATTTCGGGCGACAACCCGCTGACGGTAAGCAAAATAGCCGAGGAATGCGGCATCAAATTCGCAGACAGATATATTTCCCTTGCGGGCGTACCGCTTGAGGATATTCCCGATATAGCGGAGGATTACACGGTATTCGCCCGCGTGTCGCCAGAGCAGAAGGAAGCGCTGGTGATGGCGCTCAAGCAAAAGGGACACAAGGTCGCGATGACGGGCGACGGCGTTAACGATATACTCGCGCTCCGCAAATCAGACTCGTCGATCACATTTGCAAAGGCGACGGAAGCAGCGAAATCCTGCTCCGACGTCGTTCTGCTCGACAACGACTTCTCGCATCTCAAGGAAGTCGTCGGCGAAGGCCGCCGCGTCATAGGAAACATACAGAAGACCGCGGTCCTCTACCTGATGAAGTCGATAGCCGTATTCTTACTCGCGTTCGGTCTTATACCTTTTGCAAAAGGTCAGCTGTGGTTCACGGTCGAGAATATGTATATGCTTGAAGCCGCCGTCATAGGAACGGGCGGATTCCTGCTCTCGCTCGAGCCGCAGAGAAAACCGCTGAAAGGTTCGTTTTTAAAGATGATCAGCTATCAGTCGATCGCCGCGGGTCTGCTTGCCGCCGTTGCGATACTGTTCCCGATAGTACTCAATATGGTGCCGAAGGCTCTGGGCCACGTTCCGTACATAGCCGACGTCAACGTGAGACCGATGATGACTATAATGCTGACTATTTCCGGTTTCGTCGTTGTGTTCTCAAAATGCATACCGTTCAACAAATACCGCGCGTTCGCCCTGACTGCGCTTCTCGGCGTAGCGGCGATACTCGGTCTTATGCTGCCGGCCTCCTACATAGGCGGCGAGACGCTCGGCGAAGGAATGCTCAGCTATAACAAAGCCGCGGGAGAAACCATATTGAATTCAAGACTTGTTCAGGAAATGTTCCGGCCGCAGAATTCGGAGGTCATAAAAAATCTCGTCTGGGATGAAAACAACTTCTTCGTCCTGCGTCTGTTCCTCTACATAGCCATACCCGCTTTCGTTCTCGTTATGTTCGCGCTTGAAAACGCCGCGAGAAAGGATTACGGCAAGGACGTCAAGCTCAACCGCGCATTCCGCGCAGGCAGAAGAATGATGCTCGCCTCCGGTCTCGTGCTCGTGCTGAGAGCCCTGCTTTCGGGCTTTGAGCTTGTCTTCATGAAGAGACCGATCCTCTTTCTTTCCGATATCAGCAGCGGTCTTGTAACGGCGATAAACGTAATATACATTCTTATAATGCTCGTTATCGGTTACTTCGGCTACAAGCTCTGGAAGGACCCGACGAAGAAGAATATAAAGATCGCGTTCTGGATGGGCGCGGCGCTACTCGTTTTGATGACTGTTGAAATGATAATAAACAGCTCCGTTTTCGGAAGCGGAAACCTTCTGAGCATCTGCGACGTCGTCGTGATACTGATACTCACCCTGTCATACATCATAGGCGATATCATAGTGCGCTCAAGATACGATCTCGGTCTTGCAAAACCGCGCGACAAATAAATATATATAACAAAATGCCGACAGGTCCGTACAGCCTGCCGGCGATTTTTTATTATTTACAGATACCACACCGGAACGGCATACACGTTTTCACGCAGCACGCCCGGCTGAGGACACATACAAACGACGGCTCCCGTCCCGCGTTTTTTGTCGGGTATCCTGTCAAGCACCGTGAACGCGCCCGTCGCGTCGGCGGTCACGTTCGGCGATTGCTTTATCTCTATCGGATACAAAACCCCGTTTTCCTCGATTATGAAATCTATTTCGCTCTCGACGTTTATCTCTTCACCGTCCCTTTTGATCTTTTTGTTGTCCTTTCCTCTGTAGTAAGAGACAAAATAACGGTAATCGAGACCGCGATTTGAATATGATTTAAGGATTTCCGTTATCACATACGTTTCAAACATCTGACCGCTCGCCGCGCCGTACGCGAGAGCCTCGGGCGTGAGCCACCTTGTAAGGTACGAGGCAAGCCCCGTGTCTCTGAAATACACTTTAGGCGTTTTTATTGCACGCTTCAGTACGGACGGAGTATAGGGTTCAAGAATATATATTATACCCGTTGATTCAAGAATTGACATCCAATGCTTGACCGTAACGGAATCCTTTCCTATTTCATCGGCTATGCCGTTATAGTTGAGCATCTGTCCCGTTCTCGCGGCGACGGCTGTCATAAACCTGCGGAAATCGTTTAAATTCTGCACCGCGGTCAGTTTTCTCACGTCGCGTTCAAGATACGTCTTAATATAGCTTGAATAAAATAACGACCAGTCAACGTTCTTGTCCTGCAGCTCCGGATATCCGCCCCTGTGTATATGTTCCCATATATTGCCGACGGGCGACGCGGTCCTGCTCCTGTTTGTCAGATACTCCATTGTAGGGATAAACGGGGTTTTGAAATCGCATCTTTGTATCTCGCGCAGTGAAAGACCTGAAAGCTCAAGCACGCCGACCCTGCCGGACAGCGATTCGGACGCTTTTTCCATAAGTTCAAGCGGCTGTGAGCCGGACAGACAGAAAAGTCCGCGTTCATCACTCTCATCACATTTGATCTTTATATAGCGGAACAACCCGGGCGCTCTCTGTACCTCGTCGTATATTACGGGCGGCGGGTTTATCATCATAAACTCGTTAGGATTCCTGTTTGCCTGTTCCTCTATAAACGGGTCGTCTATCGCGACGTATTTTTTATCGGGAAACATATGTTTCAAAAGCGTTGATTTTCCGGTCTGCCGCGCTCCGGTCAAAAGCACGCCTTTAAAAGTCTTGTCCGTATTCAGTATTATATCTTCTATGTGGCGGTGAATAAATTTCATATTTTACCTCCGAATCACAAGTCGCCGAAAGTGACGATCCCTGCACAAAAAAACGACTAATCTTGAATTCAATTCCAGATTAGTCGTATTATATCACGTTTTTTTGTTTTTGTCAAGTAGTGCGATCAAAAATCAGTCAAGCTCCTTTTTGCCCGTGTAAAGCTCGTAGTATCTGCCCTTCATCGCAAGCAGCTCGTCGTGGTCGCCGCGCTCGATTATCTCTCCCGCCTCAAGCACCATGATGGCGTTGCTGTTGCGGACTGTCGACAGGCGGTGCGCTATGACGAACGTCGTCCTGTTCTTCATAAGTCTGTCCATACCGTGCTCTATGTGGCGCTCCGTTCTCGTATCCACGGAGCTTGTAGCTTCGTCAAGGATCAGTATCGGCGCTTTCGACACGGCGGCGCGAGCTATGTTCAGAAGCTGTCTCTGCCCCTGCGACAGATTGGCTCCGTCGCCCTCGAGCATTGTGTTGTATCCGTCCGAAAGACGCATTATGAAGCTGTGAGCGGACGCCGTTTTCGCCGCCTCTATCACCTCGTCGTCCGTCGCGTCGAGCCGTCCGTATCTGATATTCTCCATCACGGTACCGGTGAAAAGATGAGTATCCTGAAGGACCATAGCGATATTTTTGCGGAGCTGTTCGCGCTTGATGTCCCTGATATCCACGCCGTCG
>CACZOH010000203.1 GCA_902782785.1 uncultured Ruminococcus sp.
ATAGCTAAATTGAAAACCTGCGGCTTTCAGCTAAATTGAATTCGCACAAGCGAATTCAGCTTTATAGGATATATATCACCTTTTTGCCCGCGCGGCGTGCGAATTCAACCGTGTTTTTCGTGCCGCCGGGCAAAATGCCGTTTTCCGGGCATACGGCGATAAGCCCGTCGCAGCGATCCACCATAAATCTGTTCCTCTCGTTGTAAAGCCGCCCGAAATCCGCGCCGTCCGCGTCCCTTTTGTAAAGCACTATGACGCCGTTTGCCTCTTTCAGCACACGATCGTATAATTCAAGCTCATTATAAGGTATCGTCTGTCTGTGATTCTGAAACGGTACGGCGCACCATAATTCAACTCCGAATTTATCACGCAGGGAAAGGACGGCGTCCGCCGCCAGAAGATCCGAGCCGCGGCAAACGCCGGACATAAAATATTTTACGCCCGCTCTTATCTCGTTTTCCGCCGCGCGCCTTATCTTATCCGATAATGCGCGCAGATTTTCTTTTGTGGGCTCAAACGGAAGCTTCTCCGTCCGGTAACCCGTAAACGCAGCAGAAATATATCTCATATATCACGTCCGACGGCTGATCTCTTTTCTTTGATTATACCACATATTGCGCGTTATGTCAATAAATAAACCATTTTTAAAAATATATTTATTTTAATGCATAATTTTCTCTTGACATATAATAATATTTGTGTTATAATATCAACCTATAAAAAAATTATAATCGGGAGTTTTATGGGCAAATACAGATTACAGCGTATAAACGATGAAATAACGAAGGAAATGGCGCGCATACTGCGCGGCGTAAAGGACCCGAGAGTCACCTCATATATGACGGTCGTCACGGGCTGCGACGTTTCCCCCGATCTTAAATACGCAAAAATATACTTTTCATTCCTCGATCCCGCGTCGCCGGAGGATGCGGCGGAGATCAGGGAGCAGATAAAAAGCGGGCTTGTTTCCGCAAAGGGCTTTATAAGGCGCGAGCTTGCCGTAAGCCTTAATCTGAGGATAACGCCGGAGCTTACGTTCATTGCCGATACGTCGGCGGAATACGGCAGTCACGTTGACGAGGTGCTCCGTAAGATCAAGGAGGAGGACGAAGCGAGAGGCGAAAGAAACGGCGGCGATGAAAACGGCTGAAAGATTTAAGCTCGGCTCCTGCGACGTCGCGGTCATAGGCGCGGGACACGCCGGTATAGAAGCGGCGCTCGCCGCCGCGCGTCTCGGCTTGAAGACGATACTTTTCACAATGAACCTCGACTCCGTGGCGAATATGCCGTGCAACCCTTCGATAGGCGGCACGGGAAAGGGTCATCTCGTGTTTGAGATAGACGCGCTCGGCGGTCAGATGGGACGTTCCGCTGACCTTGTGACGCTTCAGAACAGGATGCTGAATTCCGGCAAGGGCCCCGCGGTACATTCAAAAAGAGTTCAGGCGGACAGGTCAAAATACCACGTCCTTATGAAAAAGACGCTTGAAAACGAACCGAATCTGCGGCTCTATCAGGCTGAGATAACGGATATCCTTACCGATGACAACGCGGTATGCGGCGTCGTGACGTCGCTTGACGCCGTATTTGAATGCAAAGCCGCGATAGTCTGCTCCGGCACGTACCTGAACGGCAGAGTCGTGGTGGGCGAAAGCGCTTATCCGTCGGGTCCCGACGGTCTGCTTCCCGCAAACCGGCTGACGGACAGTCTGAAAAAGCTCGGCGTGGAATTTATGCGCTTCAAGACGGGAACGCCGCCGAGAGTGCTGAGATCAAGCGTCGACTTCTCCTCTCTTGAAGAACAGAGGGGCGACTGCGATATTCCTTTTTCCGCAATAACGACAAAAGAGGAATTATCAAAAAGACCCGACGTACCGTGCTATATAGTATATACGAATGAAAAAACGCACAAAATAATCAGAGACAACCTGCACCGTTCGCCGCTTTACAGCGGAGTGATCGAGGGAGTGGGACCGCGCTACTGTCCGAGCATTGAGGACAAGGTGGTCAGATTTGCCGACAAGGAGCGCCATCAGCTTTTTGTCGAACCGCTCGGTGAAGACACCGAGGAGCTTTACATACAGGGCTTCTCCTCCTCTCTGCCCGCCGACGTGCAGGAGCAGATGCTCCATACGCTGCCGGGTTTTGAGCACGCGGTCATAATGCGCCACGCGTACGCGATAGAGTACGACTGCATAGATCCGACGCAGCTCGATCATACGCTTGAATTCAAAAAAATCTCCGGCTTATACGGCGCGGGTCAGTTCAACGGCACCTCCGGTTACGAGGAAGCCGCGGCGCAGGGACTTATAGCGGGCATAAACGCGGCGCTGAAGATCAAGGGCAGACCGCCGTTCACTCTCTCCCGCTCCGACGGCTACACGGGCTTTCTGATAGACGATCTTGTAACAAAGGGCACGAACGAGCCGTACAGGGTCATGACATCCCGCAGCGAATACAGACTGCTTCTGCGTCAGGACAACGCCGATCTGCGTCTGACGCCCAAGGGCTATGAAATAGGACTTATAAGCGAGGAAAGATACAAAAAATATCTTGACAAGCAAAAACGCATAGAGGACGAGATACAGAGAGCCGAGACGACGACGATAAAAATGAGCGGTGAGCTGAACAGAGTCCTTACGGAGGCGGGCACTTCGGAAACGGACGAGGGGACGAAGTTGGCGGAGCTTCTGAGGCGTCCGCAGCTTACGTATTCCCTGCTCCGGCCGTTCGATCCCGGTCAGCCGGACGACAAGGAAATACTTTTTGAAGCGCAGACAAGGATAAAATACGACGGATATATTAAAAAACAGCTCGCCGCGGCTGAGCGGAGCAAGCGTCTCGAGGGAAGACCGATACCGCCGGATTTCGATTACACAAAAATCGACGGACTGCGGCTCGAGGCTAAGGCGAAGCTCGATAAGATAAGACCGAAAAACATCGGCGAGGCGTCGCGCATATCCGGCGTCTCCCCCGCCGACATATCCGTACTTTTGATCAGATTAGGCGAATAATTTACACAATAGTCACACAATTCAATTATTTTTTATTGATTTTCAGTAAATGACAATGTATAATGTCAGTGAAAACTCGAAAAAGGAGCAAATTATGACTACAGTAAAGAAAAAATCTTTGAAAAAGCTTGCCGCTAACGTCCGCATGGACATATTAACGGAAGTGTATTCTGCAAATTCCGGTCATCCGGGCGGTTCGCTCTCGATCGCGGACGTTATATCGTACTTATACAAATGCGTGCTGCGCGTCGATCCCAAAAATCCGAACGATCCCGACCGCGACCGTTTCGTACTGTCAAAGGGTCACACCGCGCCCGCGCTTTACGCTATACTGGCGGAGAGCGGCTTTATACCCAAAAGCGAGCTCAAAAAGTTCAGGAGCATAGACAGTTATCTTCAGGGTCACCCCGATATGAAGCATACGCCCGGCTGTGATATGACGTCAGGCTCTCTCGGTCTCGGCTTGTCTGCCGCCGCCGGAATGGCGCTCGGCGCAAAACATCAGGGCAAGGATTTCAAGGTTTACGCGATCTGCGGCGACGGAGAGATAGCTGAGGGTCAGA
>CACZOH010000204.1 GCA_902782785.1 uncultured Ruminococcus sp.
ATCGCACTATCTGCCCTCCGTCTGCGGCTTCCTTATCCAGAAGGAGCTTGACGTTATGGGCGGCGCGCTTGAAAAGCCCGAGCATCCCTTCGTCGCTATTCTGGGCGGCGCCAAGGTCTCCGACAAGATAGGCGTCATAAACAACCTGATCGACAAGGTCGACACGCTCATAATCGGCGGCGGCATGGCTTACACGTTCCTGAAAGCCAAGGGCTACGCGATAGGCAGCTCCCTCTGCGAAGAGGACAAGCTCGACCTCGCGCTTGAGCTTCTTGCAAAGGCGAAGGAAAAAGGCGTACAGCTGCTTCTGCCCGTTGACAACCGTCTGGGCGATAAATACGACCCCGAGTGCAATTTCATGCTCGTTAATTCCGACGAGATACCCGAGGGCTGGATGGGTCTCGACATAGGACCCGCGACCGAGGTACTGTTCGCAGACGCGATAAAAGACGCGAAGACCGTTGTATGGAACGGACCGATGGGCGTATCCGAATGGGATAAATTCGCATCCGGCACAAGAGCGGTCGCGCAGGCTGTCGCAGACAGCGGCGCCGTCTCGATAATCGGCGGCGGCGACTCCGCGGCGGCGATAGAAAAGCTCGGCTTTGCGGATAAGGTAACGCATATATCCACCGGCGGCGGCGCGTCCCTTGAATTCCTCGAGGGCCTCGTGCTTCCCGGAATAGCCTGCCTGCAGGATAAAGAATAAAACAATGTGGGCTGTCGTGTAAAGCGGCAGCCCCGTTTTACGGAAAAAAGCAAACAAAAAAATCATAAACAGAAGAAAGAGGACTGATCATGAACAGAAGAAAGAGAAGGACCGTTATAGCGGGCAACTGGAAGATGAATATGACGCCTGTCGAGGCGACGGCTATG
This sequence comes from uncultured Ruminococcus sp., assembly GCA_902782785.1. GTDB lineage: Bacteria > Bacillota > Clostridia > Oscillospirales > CAG-272 > UBA1248. Next base: position 877 of record CACZOH010000204.1, read on the forward strand.
ATAAAGGAGCTCCGTCCCATGATAAAGGGACGCAGAGCGTGCGACGTGGTGCTTTGCGTGCCCGCGATAGATATACCCGCGGCGGTCGCGGCTGCTAAGGGCTCAAGGATAAAAATAGGCGCTGAGAACGTCCATTTTGAAGAAAAAGGCGCGTTCACAGGTGAGATTTCCGCAAAAATGCTTCTTTCCTGCGGCGTTGAATACGTTATAATCGGTCACAGTGAAAGAAGACAGTATTTCGGTGAGACGGACGCGACCGTCAACAAGAGAGTGCTTGCCGCGCTCAGTGCGGGACTTAAAGTCATACTCTGCGTTGGCGAGGTCCTGGAGCAGAGAGATCTTGGCATTACAAACGAAATACTTGCGATGCAGACGAAAATCGCGCTTCAGGGCGTTTCCGCGGAGCAGCTGAAGAACGTGATAATAGCTTACGAGCCCGTGTGGGCGATAGGCACCGGCAGAGTAGCCACGCCCGAGCAGGCGGACGAGGGCAACGGAGTAGTAAGAAAGACGGTCGAAGCGCTGTACGGTCACGACGCCGCCGAGGCTCTTACGGTCCAGTACGGCGGCTCGATGAACGAGAAGAACGCGGCTGACCTTCTGGCAAAATACAACGTCGACGGCGGTCTTATAGGCGGCGCGTCGCTCGTTGCTTCAAAATTCGCCGCTATCGTCGCCGCGGCGGAAAAATGAAAAAGAAAACAGTATCGCTTATCCTTCTGACGGCGCTTCTGTTGTCGCTTTTCGCGATAGCGCCGTCCGCGGAAAGCGGCGCGACGCATATCTCGGCGGAGATAAACAAAAACGGTCAGTACGTGCAGATATCGGGCGGGTTCTCGCAGGCGGACGTACAGGCTTATAAGGATCTGAATTTAAGTCTTTTCGCCGTTTTGCCCGGGGAAAAGCCGGGTGACACGCCGCCGCTCGACAAAAACGTAAAGGCGAGGAGCAGTATTTCGCTTCAGACGTCTCTCCCGGATAACCGCGCCTCCGCTTTCGTGCTCGCGTACGAAAACGATGCGGGATCATATACCGCGGTGACAAACTTCGCGTATATCGTAAATCCCGATATAACGGCGCCGAACACGTACGATCAGCCAGAAGCAAAGAGCAAAAAGGGACTCAGGATATCGCTTTTTGCGGACGCTCAGCTTCTCGGCGCGTCGCACGCGGTGATAACCGTTCCGCTGAACGAATATATCTTATCTACCGCGGGCAATTCCGTGACGTACAGATACGGCGGACAGGCGTACTATTTTGACAAAAACAAAACAGCCCTGCTCGACCATACGGTGAAAACGTACAGCGAGGCGGGGATACGCGTTTATCTTCAGCTCGTTCTGACCGGACGCGCGGAAAACCAGCCCGAATATCTGTATTTTGACGGAGCGGGCGCGGGAGCCGATTATTTTGCGATTAACACGTATTCAAAGCAGGCGTGCGACGCGCTTTACGCGTTTGTTTCGTTTTTAACGGAGAAATACACGTCGGCTGAAAGGACGGGCTTCTGCGGGAGCTTTATTCTCGGCAGCGAGGTAAACTCCAACAGATACAGGAATTACGCGGCGCAGATGTCGCTCTCCGAATATACCGGCGTATACGCGAAAGCGCTCCGCATAGTCGACGCCGCCGCGCGCTCCGTGTATTCGAACGCGAGAGTGTACGTATCTGTCGCAAACAATTTCACAAAGCCGTCGTTTGACGGAAACGCCGATCCGATGCTCGATTTCTCCGCGCTTGATTTTCTGTCGCATCTCTCCGACGACATAAACAACGGCGGAAACATACCGTGGCGCGTATCAGTCGATCCGTACAACATAGACAGGAACAAAGCCGATTTCAAGGGCGCGGAGGGCTCCGAATACAGCTACGACGCAAAGTACGTCACTATGGATAATATCAACATCCTGACGTCGCTGCTCTCACAGCCGGCGTATCTGTACGACGGACAGAGAAGACCCGTTATAATAGGGGAGATAAGCTATCCCGCGGGATCGAATTCGTCCGAGGAGCAGAGAGCGCAGGCGGCGGCGTACTGTCTTGCGTATTACAAAGCCGAAGCGAATGAGCAGATAGAAGCGATAATATACGGCGAACAGGTCGACGACGCGTCGGATCCCTCAAACTGCGGTCTTTACACGAGACGGCAGGGAACGGAGAACACCGCCGCGGAGCAGAAAAGCATATACAGAGTTTTCAGATACATAGATACGGATTATTCCGCCGTGATCACGGAGCCCTATCTGTCGTACTACGGTCTTATATCGTGGGGCGAGGCGGTGTCAGGCTACAATCAGGCGCAGACCGTCAAAAGAAGGATAATTTCCGGCTCCGCGATAACGGAAACGCCGTCGGGCGCTTCGGATCTTACCCGTATGACGGACTTCAACGGCACGGAGCTGACGTTTTACCCGTCGGAGAACGCGCATCTTATAACAACCGAGAACGACAAGGAAGCGCAAAGCAGATACGGCTCGGAATATTCGCTCACGGCGGAATTATACACCGCGCCCGCGCCGGAATACAGAGGCGTGTCCTCGTACAGGGAATTCGATATAACGGGCGCGGAATACGCGGTGCTCGATATGAAGCTCGACAGCACGTCGGGCAAAGCCGGTATATCTGACGTTATGCTGCGCTTCACCGCGGATACGGAGAACGGCGGCGAAGCCGTATACGAGGGGATCGCCGCCGTAACTCTCGGACAGTATTACAGACTTTATTTCGACGTATCCGAGTATCTGAGCGCGGCGAATAAAATAAAGCGCGTGAGCGTCTGGGTAAAACCGCACCGCGACGCCGAAAACGGAGATTACAAGCTTCTGATAAACGGCGTTTCGTTTACGGGGATGAAGGGCGGTTCGTCGTCCGCGGGCTCAGTTGCGAAAACCGTCGTCATCGTTATTATCATCGTCGTGGTCTTAGCCGCCGCGGCGTACGGGATCATGTATCTGCGCGCTTATATAAATTATAAGAACAAGAAAAAGAAAATAGAAGAAAAGCGTAAGAAGCATAAGGTGAAATGACGGAAATACGGAAAGCGGAAAAGAAGCAGGCGGCGCAGATCGTCGGGCTTCTGGAATACATATTCGCTCTGCATAAAAAAGGCCGTCCGGACGTTTTTGCCGACACGGACAGTCCGAAATACACGGAAGAGGACGTCTGCCGCCTTATAGACGACGAAAAGACGGTTATCCTGTCCGCGCTCGACAAAGACGAGGTGACGGGATATCTGATAGCGAAGTTCAAAGACGGCGCAGCGGCAAAGCATATAAAAAGCGTCAGAACGTTATACGTCGACGATCTGTGCGTTAAGGAAACGCACAAGAGAGAGGGCATAGGCACGGCGCTTTTTGAGGAAGCGAAGCGGATCGCGCGCGAAAACGGATGTGAGCGCATCGAGCTGAACGTCTGGGCGTTCAACAAAGACGCGATAGAGTTTTACAAAAAAACGGGACTTTCAGTCTCAAGAATGACCATGGAATATAAGCTTTAAAATAAAAGAACGGCGGCGGGAGCGATCCCGCCGCGCGTGTTTTCCGCCGTATCCCTGCGGCTGCGGCTTTTATTTGACTAATACTTTTTTCTGCCGGCTTCGTTTTCCGTATGCGCGTAATACGCGTTGAGAAGAGAGCGGTAGCCGAGCGCTTTCAGGTCGCCGTAGCGGACGTTATAGCGGGATTTTGTGTGAACTCCGCTTATGATATACCGCAGGCAGTCCTGCGAGTAAAGATCGATTTCGTGAAGGCTTTCCGCGGTGTTGATGACGGGGAAGAACCAACCGCTCCACGAAAGCTCGTTATCTGTCGGCGCCTCAAGCAGCTTGCGGTTGAAAATGCGGATGAACGCCTTCGCCGCCTTTACCGGCTCAACTCCGTTCCGCGTGCTCCAGCGGACGAGCGCGTCGCGCTTGCGGCGCATTTTCTGTTTCAGCTTTTTCAGCGTCGCCGGCGCTATATCCACCTTATCGCCGCCGCATATAAAGCCGAGAAACGTATAAGGCTGACCGGGCCCGGTGCGGCTCTCTTTTGACGGATTTATGCTGAGTCCGCGCGCGTTTATATATTCCTTAATATACTGTGCGTGCTCCTCCGCCTTCTCGCGGCTTTCGGCAAACAGTATTATATCGTCGGAATACCGCTCGTATATAACGCCCCCGTCTGTAAAGTGTCTGTCAAGATCTGACAAAAACAGGTTTGCGTAAAACGAGGATACGGGCGTGCCCGCCATTATGCCCTTTTGCTCCGACACGGTCCTTCCGCGGTCAATTACGTTTTTCTCCGACAAAAGCGAGGACAGAAATTCATAAAGCGGCGGATCGTCAAAGAGCGTTTTTTTGAGCTCCGGCAAAAGAAGCTCTACCGGTATCGAATTGAAATAATTATGTATATCCGCTTTATAGGAATACATACGCGGCACTTCTTTTATTTTGAGGAGCCGCCTCACCGCGTCCTTTGCCGTTCTGTCCGGACGGAAGGAATAAAGCCCGGGGCTGAAAATACCGTCGTATTTACGTAAAATCAAATACGTAAGAAGCTTAAGCACGGTGTTTTCATCCTCCGGATAAGTATAGACCACACGCTTTTTTTCAGAGCCGGTCTTGCTTATGACGGATTTTTTCGGCAACGGAAAAGAAGCTCCGGAATAAACGTTTTCACAAACGCGGATATACCGTTTTTCGTCTATGAAAGCGCGGAGCTTTGCGTTGTATTTTTCCGAGCCTATAAGAGAGGTCTTGTATTTATAAAACTTCTCCCATACCTCGTGATCCGACAAAATATCCAAAAGCGACATGATGATAAAAAGTGAAAAAGCGGAAAAGAGAAGACGTTAAATTCCGTAAAATTACGGAATTGACAAGACCGTACACGAAAAAACTGCCTGCAAAGTATCATTATATCCCGTGCTTTGCCCGCCGCAGGCGCAAAGGGACGGCGGAAGCCGCCCCGTGCGTTCCCTTTTCCGCTTTTTTCCGTGATTAACCGAGGATCGCTTTAATGCGTTCCGTTACGTATGAGCGCTTGTTCCACCAGCCCTCGTGATCGTAGTAGAAGCGCAGATAAGGGATCCCATCTGCCATGCAGTCTTTTCTTAACTTGTACGTTTCTGATTTCTCGGACATAAGCTCTATAACGAGCGCCTTTGACGCGCCGCTGTAAAACGTATATGCTATGCGTGCGCGCCCTTTTCCGATGTTCGCTTTTTCCGTGCGGTAAGCGGGGAAATCCTCGGCGAATATGTGCTCGAAATACTGCTCAAAGCTGCCGCCGTAGTTGTACTGGCACTCCTCCGCGGGGATATTGTCCCATTCGCTGTCGGAATCGCACGACTGCTGAGGCTGAGCCTCGGGCTTTGTCTTTTGTTCTTCTTTTTTCTCTGCCGGGTCGTTCTGCTTTTTTTCGGCGTCTGCGAAAAGACTGTTCAGTATGTCTTTTGCCGCTTTCTCGGCGTTCTTATCGCCGCCGAACAGTTTTGAAAAAAATCCCATTTTGTTAATCCTCCTCCGGTTGATTTGTTATTCCGATGCCAAATACTCCCATGGCATATTGTACGAACGCCGCGTAATTGTCCTTGTCGTATGCGGAGTAGAGCTTGACTTCATCGTCGTCGTCA
>CACZOH010000205.1 GCA_902782785.1 uncultured Ruminococcus sp.
AACAAGGCGTTCTACGACGCGATCGACGCGGCAAATTCAAAGAGACTGTGGCCGACGCCGTCATGGGTATGGAACGACGCGAAAACGTACAAAACCGGCGAGACGCGCACGTGGGTCGGACTTCCGTTCGAAGCGGCTGACTACAACAAGAGCACCTTCAAGACCGCGGGCAACGATTTTGTGGCGGGACTTTATAAAAAGACGCCCGGCGGCAACGCCGCAAGCAAGGTGAGCAAATGGACGGAGCAGGCGCTCAAAAACCAGCTTATCGCCGTGTTTGAAGGACCCAAGGAATAAAAAACGCCCCTGAAACGGCATAATTGAATAAAAGGGCTGACGGTTTGCGTCAGCCCTTTATAATGGTCCTTTATTTCTTCTTTTTGGAGACTATGACGATTATGATCGCGGCGACCGCAACGACCGCAACGCCTATGACGACGTAGATTATCCACGTGTTGTTGGCTTTCTGCGGCTCAGTCGTTTTGCCGGTATCGGCTGTCGTCGCGCTGTCCTTCGTGTTCCCGGGCTCGGCTGTCTGTGTCGCGCCGTCCGTGACCGTCTCGCTTCCTTCGGGCTCGGTCGCCGCGTCTGTTTGCGTTTCCGCCTCGGTATCTTCACCGGAACCGCCGATCTCTTTTAAGTATTCGGGATCGAGATCCGCTTTCACGCCCTCCGCCTTGAATATCTCAGCATCCTCATAATTCTTGAAGAAGCCCGCGGCGTAAACGGTTAATTCCGATTCGTCGGGATCGGAGCATCCGCCGTCGTACGCGTCGAAACGGAGCTTGAGTACGTATCCCTCATAGCCCATTGCTTCGCCGAGCTCGACAAGCGCTACCTGTTTGCCCTCAGCCTCGAAATAATCGTACTGCATACTGTAACCGCCGGTGAAATCCGCAACGCCTTCCGTAGTGCAGTAGAATATCTCGCCTGCCGCATACGGGTCGTTCGTCTGCAAAAGTATCGCAAAGACCGGATATTCCTCGGCTTTGACCTTTACCTGAGAGGAAATGTTCCAGGTTATGTACGGGTCGTTGCTGTCGTCGAACGTGAACGTCACGCTGCCGTCGTCGTTCGCGGTGTAGTGCATATCGTGCGGGCTTGAAAGCTTGGTAACGTCTATGAGCACCGCGTCGCCCTCAGCCTCGGGAACGGGAGCCTTGGTAGTTACTTCGCCGTCGGGATTCGGGTCGGTGAGAGCCGCGCCGCCGAATACTGTCTTGCCGGACATAACAAGGCGGTTCGTGCCGCAGATATTGTCGTCGCGGTTGTTTATGACGCCGGAGCCCCATTCAAGCCAGTTCTGCCATTTGTTGTCGTTTTCTCCGTCCGTCGCGGTGAGAAGCGCCGCGGCTATGCCGTAGGAGGTGCCGACGTGGGGAGTATCGTATACAAGCTCATCCCACGGTATGAATACTTCGTAGGTCGTCGTCGTACCGTCGTTTGTCGCGCCGTATTTGCCGCCCTCGCTCTGAAGAGCCATGCCCTCCATTATGCCGTGCCAGCAGTACGCGTAGCAGAGACCGTCTTCCTTGCTGTAAGCGAACGCAAATTCCTGATAATCGTCAGAATAGTTCGCATTACGGCTCGCGGAGGGGAAAAGTCCCTGATCCTCGGTGCATCCGTACGGGTCAAGACGCATCTGCAGACAGTCGCCGTTCCAGATCTGAGAACCGTCAACGTTGTCGTTGCAGGGGCTCGTGTCGGGAGTCTGCGCGGCGATGTAAAATCCGTCGAACGTATATCTGAACCATATCGTGAATTCAACGTCCGTCTGATCGTCCTTGCTTACGTCCGTCTGCGGGTTTTCGGGATACTTGATATGGGCGACGGTGGGCTGTCCCCATTCGTCAACGGTCACGACGCCGTCGATCTCGGGCGTTCTGTCAAACTGCAGAGCCTCTGCCGTGGCGAACAATTCCTCATCATCCGCATTTACGAAAATGCAGAGAGAGAATACCATTGCAAGCATCACAAATAAGGATAATGCTTTTTTCATAATGATTTCCTTTCTTATAATATTGCGTTTTTGTTATTGAAGCTTAAAGCCGTCTTTAAGCGTTACAATCCTGTTGTACGTGTTTTCGTTCTTTTTGTCGAGTGTGAAGTAACCGAGACGGACGAACTGGAATCTGTCGCCCTGCTTCGCGTCCTTCATCGACGGCTCGAGACGTATATCCTTCACCGTCTTTTTGGAGTCGGGATTCAGATATTTCTCGTATTCGGACGAGTCTATCTCGTTCATGTTCTCATACGTGAACAAACGCTCGAACAGCGCGGCGTCCGCTTTTATGCAGTGCTCCGCCGAGAGCCAGTGTATCGTTCCCTTGATCTTTCTTCCGTCCGCCGGCATACCGTTGCCGGTCTCAAGATCAGCCGTGCAGTGCACCTCTGTTATCCTGCCGTTCTCATCCGTTTTTATATCGGTACATTTTACGATATACGCGCCCATCAGCCTTACCTCTCCGTCCGGCTTCATTCTGAAGAATTTGGGGGGCGGATCCGCGGAAACGTCGTCGCGGTCTATGTATAGATATTTTGAGAACGGGACCTTTCGCGTGCCCGCGTTTTCGTCGTTCGGGTTGTTCGGCAGATCGAAATATTCGACCTTGCCTTCTTCATAATTGTCTACGACGACCTTTACGGGATCGAGCACGGCTATGCGCCTTGATGCCGTTCTGTTCAGCTCCTCCCGCACGCAGTAGTCGAGAAGACCTATGTCGACGAGACTGTTGGATTTTGCGACGCCGACCCTCTCAATGAAATCGAGGACGGACGCCGCGGTGAAGCCTCTGCGGCGCAGTCCGCAGAGCGTGGGCATACGCGGATCATCCCAGCCGTCGACGAGACCCGTTTCAACGAGGTGACGGAGAAAACGCTTGCTCATTACGGTGTGCGTAACGTTCAGACGCGCAAATTCTATCTGTCTCGGTTTTGCGGGCAGATCGACGTGATCGCGCACCCAGTTGTAAAGCGGTCTGTGATCCTCGTATTCAAGCGAGCAGAGGCTGTGCGTTATGCCCTCTATCATATCCTGTATCGGATGC
>CACZOH010000206.1 GCA_902782785.1 uncultured Ruminococcus sp.
CTTGTCGCCCGAGCCGGAGGTGAGGTCGCAGAGCGAGCCTATAAGGTCGGTCAGACGGCGGGGCGTGGTGCCCTGAGACACCATTTTGCCTACGAGGTTTGAATCCTTTTTCTTTATATAATCCGCGATCGCCGCTTTGAGCTCGTCGCCCTTCAAGTGCGCAAAATCGTTGTCAGCGAGGTATTTGAGCTTGACCTCGTTCGGCTGTCCCTCAAGCCCCGGCGTATAAGCGGGGGATACGACAGGATCGGCAAGCTCCCATATCTTTCCGACGGGATCCTTGAACGCGCCGTCGCCGTATACCATGACCTCGACGCGCTTGCCGGTTTTCTCGTATATTTCCGCCTGTATGCGCAAAACTATCGGCTCGCAGTCGCGCGGGAACAGCTTTACGGTGTTCTCCGTCGCCTTATTTGAACCGAGCAGACCGTAATCCTTATTGTATCCCGAGCCGTCGACCGATTCCGTCAGTATCTCGTCAAGCCCGACGACCTTTTCAGCGCCTGCTTTCAGCAGTTTTTTCTTTGTTCTCTTCCTCGTATGTATATCGCAGTTTATAACGTTTTTGCAGTAGTCGAGTATAGCGCGGCAGTCGTTTGCGAAAATAACGTCCGCGTCACATCCGCATTCTTTTATAAGGTCTTTATAATACTCAACGTAGTCGACGCCGGTGAACGGGTGCTTCACGTAGCCGAAAAGCTCGCGGTATTTCTTCTCGTCAAGCACGTCCCTGTACGGATCGACGTCCGCGTCGTCAAGCGTTTCGTCGTCAAACAGATGGTTTCCGACCTCGTCCGACGGGTAGGAAAGCATAAGCGTGATCTTCTTTACGCCCTTAGCTATACCGCGCAGACAGATCGCAAAGCGGTTTCTTGAAAGTATCGGAAAAATAAGTCCTATCTCGCCCCCGGGAAATTTTGCGGCTACGTCCTTCGCGATCTGTTCCGTTGTGGCGTAGTTGCCCTGCGCGCGTCCGACGACGGCTTCCGTCACGGCTATGACGTCGCGGTCGCGGAGCTGAAAGCCCTCTCCCTCTGACGCCGCAAGCACGGACGATACGACTATCCCGGCTATATCGTCGCCCTGTCTTATTATGGGCGCTCTTATTCCTCTGCTTACTGTTCCTACAAATCTCTCCATTGTGGTTTGTCCTTTCGTTTATTTAAAATATTCGTTTATCTGTTCCAGATACGACAAGAAAGCCTCCGGGCGCTTATCCGCCCATTTTTCCATGGATTTTACGTTCCTTTTCCATATCTTATCGGTGTAGCTGTGCGATATCGTGTCTTTCCATCTTTGCAGATGATACGGTATTTCGTTTCTTATCTGATTTGCGTATCTGCTCATTATGCTCTTCAGTGCGTCCCTCGCTTCGTCCGAACAGAGCTTTTTGCAGAATTCAACGAATTCCGCCCTGAATCCGTCGTTATGCAGACAGAGCGCGAGCAGGCTCTGAACGTACAGCGAGTCGGGATAATTGTCCTTTACCTCGTACGCGCCGCCGTAGAAATTGCCGAGCGTGAATTTTATCGTATCCGTGTCCGCCTGCGTATATATCTCGGGTAAAACGAGACATTGGTACCGTCCGAAGGTGAAGTCCATATCGCGCGTGGAAAAACGCCATCTGCCGTCGGAATAACCGTTGTTTTCCTTCTTCTCTCCGGTATAGCGCCAGACTCTTACGTTATTGTGCGGCCAGTCGGTGTTGCAGGCGTAAAGGCTTATCGCACAGTATTTCAAGAAGCTTTCCGTATCGAGCTTCTGCGTGAGCTTCTCATACGCCGAATCGAGCGCGGCTTTATCGCCGCCGAGCGCGCCGCGCGCCTCCCTGCACATTTTCAGATATTCGTCAAGCTCGCCGTCCGGTCCCTCGTCGACCTCATAGTAAAACCACACGTCGTCAAAGCGGCACTGGCCGCCGTTTTCGTGCTCGCCGCAGTGGCGGGTCGTGTCAAGCTCGGATTTGATAACGGTTATCTTATCCTTATCAAGCCCGTAAACGTTTAACATATAGTCGTCGTTTATATCCTCTTTCATATCGAGGATGCCGTAATACTCGCCGTTAAGATAAACAACGGCGAAGCGCGAGGTCTGATACGTCACCTCCGGCGCGAATTCCGCGACGAACGCGTTTGACACCGCGTCCCGCGTCAGAGTCATCATATCGGGGTCGGCGGCGGTCGCCTGAATTGAGTCGTTTCCGCCGTTTCGCAGAATGAATCTGTCGTAGCGCTGCAAAAGCTCCCCGTCAAGCGTTTTTCTGTTATCGAACAGCGGATAGTCGAAGCTGCCGTTGCCGTTGTATTTCATCTCGTCGTAATATCCGTCGCGGCGGGCTATCACGCGGAACGATTTCTGCGGCAGACCTCTTGACGAGCCGCCGAAAATGCGAAGACCGGCGTCCTGCGATATGACGCGCTCTCCGTCCGCTTTATATATTTCAACGTGGCACGGGCGTTCCCATTCCTTTCCCGAATTCGTCGGGTGGTCGATTATGCCTTTTCTGCCGTACAGATTGCTCTGTTCCGTCACGAGCGATACGACGAGCGTTTTGAACCTGTCTTTTTCCGATTTGATATACGTCGCCGTTTTTATATAGCCCAGCCGTTTGCCGTCTTTATCGAAACACGCGGCGCGGACCACGGAGGTATCGCCTTTGAGCACCGTTATTTCGCTTTCGTATTTTTTCGATTTTGCGTCGGGCTCCGTGCAGTCGAGCGTGTACGTCAGATAAGCCCCTTCGGGCGCTTCCTCCGGCAGAGACAGCGCAAGGCTCTGCTCCTTCTCATAGACGCCGCCTTTTACGGAGAAGACGACGGACAGACGCGTGTCCTCTTTTTTTGCCTCTTCCGTCTCAGTCGCCGCGTCGGTCTCCGCCTCCGTTTCGGTCTCCGTTTCAAGAACGGTCGTCTCCGTCACAACGGGAACAACGGTATCACACCCGACGGCGAACAAAAGCGCGGCGGACAGAAGCAGGGTGAGAATTGATTTTATACGTTTCATAAACCCTCATATATCGTATGGCGGGGGCTTGCTCCCGCCGTTTTAAATGTTGCTTCAAAAGCCCCGAAAATTCGGGGGGTGGTGGGGTTTGGGGCGGTCAGGGGGGAGCGGGAGCCCCAAGAGCGCCGCTCGCGGCGCACGGTTCGTCGGCTCCGCCGACACCGAAAATTAACGCGAACTGTTTACAAACGAATAAAACGAATCACTGCAGTCAAGCAAATCACCTTTATATTCTTCATCCCGAATTAACGTTTCTGATGAAGGATCATAGCAAACGAATAGCGTTCCTTCTTTCGTATATGCGATTGTATAAGCCATGTTATCCTTATAGATTATATTCAAAACACAACTCAAATGTTGTTCGGACATCAACCCGTATTTTTCAATACACAATGAGTCTATTTTTTCTTTTTCGGCTTTTAAATCGTTACATTTTTGCTTGTTTTTACTATATGACTGATACTCGGCTTTATTCAGTTTTGTATCGTCATACGGTTTGTCCCAATCGTTTATATCTTTCAAAGACTTTATTTCATTTACTGAATAATCGGCATAATTTGCTCTGTCAGAAGCAATAATCGGTTTTTTTGCGAGCCAACAACAGTCATACCAATAAACCATAATATCATTACTTGATTTTTTGTCGTATTTTTGGCAAATCACAAGAAATGAATATGCGCTGTTGTAACGATACGCGTA
>CACZOH010000207.1 GCA_902782785.1 uncultured Ruminococcus sp.
GGTGGATATCACAGCCACGGCGTCAGGCTCAGATTTTATCTTGTCAAGCACTCCGCGAACGGCGTTTACGGTCAAGCCTTCCGTCATGCCGGTTATAAGCGTGAATTTTCCGGCTTTGCTTCTGTTGTTTAAAAGCGATTCGACGGCGGACGCTGCCAGCTTGTCGTTGAGCTTTTCACGTTCTGCTTTTTCCGTCTTCAATTCAGCAGAAAGCTGAGCCGCACGTTTGTCGATATCCTTCGGATTCTGAGTTTTAAGCTCTCTCGCGGTGTTTTCGATAAGCTCGTTCTGCTCGGCAATAAGCTCAAGCACGCCTTTGCCCGTCGTACCTTCGATACGTCTGACGCCGGATGCTACGGAGGATTCCGAGATTATCTTGAACAGACCGGCTTCAGCGGTGTTCTTAAGATGCGTACCGCCGCAGAGCTCCGTCGAAAAGTCGCCCATTTTAACCATTCTGACGACAGAGCCGTATTTTTCGCCGAACAGCGCCATGGCTCCGGCTTTTTTCGCCGTCTCTATATCGGTTTCCACAGTTTCAACGGGCAGAGCCTTTAATATCTCCTCGTTTACTATCTCCTCAACTTTTGCGATCTCTTCTTTTGTCATGGCGGTATAGTGCGAGAAGTCGAAACGTACTCTGTGCTCGTCAACGTAAGAGCCCGCCTGTTCGACGTGAACGCCGAGCACCTGACGGAGCGCCGCCTGGAGCAGATGCGCCGCGCTGTGGTTGCGGCGTATCGCCGCGCGTCTTTCGGTATCTATCGACGCCGTAACGGTATCGCCGACGGAAACCGAGCCTTCTTTGACTTCACCTATATGCAGATAAATACCGTCGTTTGTTTTTTTGGTATCTTTGATCTCTATTTTTAATCCGTCAGCGCAGATAAAGCCGGTGTCGCCGACCTGGCCGCCGCCCTCGCCGTAGAAAGGCGTTTTATCGAGCACGACGATCACCTTGCCGCCGTTTTTCGTTCCGGTGACCTCGTTAACGTCCGCGTCGATAAGCGCAGCGACTTTCGCTTTGCTTTCGTTTTCGGTATAACCCGTAAACTCGGTCTTTTCCGTTACGTCGCCGAGGTCGAGAGATTCCGTAGCCCAGCCGAAATCGCCTTTATCGGCTCTCGCTTTTCTCGCTCTCTGCTTCTGCTCGTCCATAAGCGCGGCAAAACCCGCCTCGTCTATCTTCAAGCCCTTTTCTTCCGCGATCTCACGCGTGAGGTCGAGCGGGAAACCGAACGTGTCGTTCAGTCTGAAAACGTCCTCGCCGGGCAGAGTATCTTTGCCCGCGGCTATCGTCTTTTCGATTATGGAGTTCAGTATTTCCGTTCCGCCGTCTATCGTTTTCGAGAACTTTTCTTCTTCTATCGATACGATCTTTTTTATATACTCAAGCTTTTCCGTAAGCTCGGGATAAGCGGTAAGATTTTCATGCGCTACGACGGGAACGATATTGGATAAGAACGTACCCTTTATACCGAGCAGCTTGCCGTATCTCGCGGCGCGTCTGAGCAGACGGCGGAGCACGTAGCCTCTGCCCTCGTTTGACGGAACGACGCCGTCGCATACGAGGAAGCAGGTGCTTCTGATATGGTCGGTTATAACGCGCAGCGCGATATCGGATTTTTCATTCTCTCCGTATCTGATGCCGGCTTTATCGGATATCGCTTTCATTATATTCTAAACTGTATCGACTTCAAACAGGTTGTTTACGCCCTGCATAACGACGGCAAGTCTTTCAAGTCCCATACCGGTGTCTATATTCGGTTTCGCAAGCGGCGTATAGTTGCCGTTTCCGTCGCCGTCAAACTGCGTGAAAACGAGGTTCCATATCTCTATAACTCTGTCGCAGTCGCACGTCACGCCCGCGCAGTCGGGGCGTCCGCAGCCGTAGCCGGGACCGCGGTCAAAATGTATCTCGGAGCACGGGCCGCAGGGACCGGAGCCGATCTCCCAGAAGTTGTCCTCTTTACCGAGCCTGATTATCCTTTCCGCGGGAACGCCGTTCTGCTTGTTCCATATTTCGAACGCTTCGTCGTCGTCCTGATATATCGTTACCCAGAGTCTGTCCTCGGGTATTTCAAGCACCTTTGTAAGATATTCCCACGCCCAGGCTGTCGCTTCCTTTTTGAAATAATCGCCGAACGAGAAGTTTCCGAGCATTTCAAAGAACGTGCCGTGACGCGCTGTCTTTCCGACGCGCTCGATATCCGGCGTTCTGATGCATTTCTGGCAGGTGGTCATCCTGTGTCTCGGCGGCTCCTCCTCACCCTTGAAATACTTTTTGAGCGGAGCCATACCGGCGTTTATAAGAAGCAGGGATTTGTCGTCCGCCGGCGGAATGAGCGGAAAGCTCTTGTGGCGGAGGTGTCCTTTGCTTTCAAAAAATGACAGATACGATTCACGCAGATCGTTTAATGAAGTCCATTTCATTATTTATAATACCTCTATTTGATTTTATCGTCTTATTATATCAAAATTTATGTAAAAAATCAAGATGTTTTTTCTATATTTTAGAAAAAAACTTGACTTTTTGAGATTTTCTTATATAATTAATTTATAAAAAACACAATTTTGAAGGGAATATATGAACGACAATACGACAGGAATATGCGACGAATGCGGAAGTGAATTTAATAAGTCAAAATCAAAAATGTTATCGTTGTGTCCCGAATGTGCGCATTTACTCTACGGTTATGAAAACTGCGATCACGTTTTCAGAAACGGAAAGTGCGTTAAATGCCTTTGGAACAAAAACAGGAGCAAATATTTAAAAAATATATTGGAAAAAAGGTTTAATATGAAAAACAAAAAATTCTTTTACCCCGCGGAGATTTTACTTCCTGAATTTGCGGATAACGGCGAAAAAATGAACAAATACGCGGTCATCGCCTGCGATCAGTTCACCTCCGAGCCGGAATACTGGGAAAAAGCCGGAGAAATTATAGGCGGCGCGCCGTCAACGCTCGATATGATACTGCCCGAGGTATATCTTGACAAAACGGATGATATGATACCGGTCATACACAAGAAAATGGAAGAAAACATACGGCTGTTAAAGCTCTATTCCGACTGTATGATCTACTGCGAGCGCACACTTCCGTCAAACGGAAAAATAAGACACGGCATTATCGGTAAAATTGATCTTGAAGATTACGAATACGTAAAGGGCGGAAAATCACTTATAAGATCGAGTGAGGCGACGGTTGTCGAGCGCATACCTCCGAGAGTAAAAGTACGCCGCGGCGCTCTTTTGGAGCTTCCGCACGTTATGGTATTTTATAATGATGAAACAGACGGGCTGATCTCATATCTGCAAAGCAAAAAAGCAGGGTTTGATAAGCTTTACGACTTTGATCTTATGCAGGGTTCGGGTAATATAAAGGGATTCGGGCTTGATCGTGATACCGTTTTATACGTTCAAAATTATCTGACGGAAAACTGCGTTAAAGACGGGCTCGGTCTTACGGTAGGCGACGGCAACCATTCCCTTGCTTCCGCAAAGGCGTATTATGAGGAAATGAAAGCAAAATACGGAAAGAAAGCGGATGATATGCCGTGCAGATACGCGCTTGTTGAGATAGTCAACATACACGATGAGGCGATAGAATTTGAGCCGATATACAGGCTTATAAAGAACAAAACGGTTGACGACTTAATAAATGAATTATGTGCAAAGCTCGATGTGAGATACGAACCTACTGAGAAATGTTTTAAATACGATATAATATCGGATGGCAAAGCAAAAACGGTTTACGTTAACGAGCCGAAAACGACGCTGCCCGTCGCGGAATTACAGGCGTTTCTTGATGCCGGCGATTATAAAATAGACTATATCCACGGGCTTGATTCGATAAACGCGCTGTCTGTCGGCGGCAATTTAGGCATTATATTTGAAGGAATGAAAAAAAGCGAGCTGTTCCCCGCCGTTATAAACGATGGTGCGCTACCCCGCAAAACGTTCTCTATGGGTGAGGCGAAAGA
>CACZOH010000208.1 GCA_902782785.1 uncultured Ruminococcus sp.
CCGAGGACGAGCGGATAGCTTTCCGCTTCGCCGTCTTCGTAATTTACGGTGATCTTACCCATGGTATCGCCGGGAAAACGAGCGTCTGCCTCCTCCGAACTGCCCCAGTCCTTGCATCCGTCGGGTATCGAGTGATATCCGCCCTCAAAATAAAGCGTACCGCAGATCTCTTTGACGTAAAGAGAACCGTTTTCAAATGGTATGAAACTCATATACACACCTCATTTCTTATATATTTTACCGGAATTCCGTTTTACAAAAACACGTCGTGGCACGGCTTGCAAAGCGACCCTGCCGCGTTCTTCCGTTCGCCGCCGGATATCCGTTTTTGACGGATAATCAGCGTGTCAGTTAAAATTCCCGTAATATATAATACACTTTTGTTGTTTTCCTGTTATGAAATATATGTTAATATCTGTTCATAAGCTTTCGTGGTTTTTATTTATATGCTGACCGAGGGTAAGAATTATTTAACTGTATTCTCATTTTCTTTTGATACCGTTTGTATCGAGCCATACGGAAACGTCGCCCGGGAAGCGTTTGCCGTCAAGCCAGTTGCCGCTTTTTGCGTTATCGGCAAGGTTTTTGCCGCTTCTGCCGATGCCGCTGCTTGAGGAAGTGCAGAACGGTATCATCGTTATGCTTCCGAAATCATAGCTTTCAACGAAAGTATCCATTATGCGCGGCTCCTCGCCCCACCAGATCGGAAAGCCGACGTATATCTTTTCATACCCGTCAAGCGATATGCGTGCGCTTCCGATCTCCGTACGGATTCGGGTCGCCTACCGGGAAAAATATCGTATTCTGATATTTTTCTTTTTCCGTCGCCGCCGGCGCTTCTTCGTTCCACACTTCCTATGCCTGGCGGAAGACCGCCCAGCCCTTCGGCCATCCGACGTACATCGTCGCGTGCGTGATTATCGCGGCGATCTCTTCTTTTGTCACTCCGTGCGCTTTAGCGTTTTGCAGATGGTACGTCAAAGATGAATCGGTGATCCCCGAAGCCATAAGCGATACAACGGTCACGATGCATTTCGTCTTTACGTCTATCGCTTTTTCGTTCCATACCTCGCCGAACAATACGTCGTCGTTAAGATGCGCGAATTCAGGCGCAAATCCGCCGAGCTGATCTTTTCCGGCTGTCTGTACTATTTTTTCCTTCATTTCTTATTCCTCCGATATTTTCTGATAGCCCGTCGACCGGACGTGTTTTTCGTTTGCGTTTGCAGGCTTGTTCTGAACCATCACACCGGCGAGCGGATGCGGAACGTACGGCTCGCTCGTGCCGCTCTGGTATGCGATCGCGGTGTCGTAAAAGTTCACGGCCAGCTCCAGTCCGCGCTTTATGATCTTCCGGCTTTGATCCTCGTCGAGCGTCCAGCTGTGCTGACCGCGGGACGCGATCTCTTCCGCTGTTTTCTTTACCATTTTACTGCCTCCCGAAATTATTCTGACACCGTGTCAAGATGATTTCCGAAGATTAACAAAAAATTCAAATCTGTATACCGGCAGGGCGGGAAATCCGTCGGAAAAAGCCGGCTGAGTTTTAATTCAGCCGGCGGGAAAAGAACGGGGACATCCGGTAGTAAGCCGCGGTTTTTTCAAATCCGTCAGAGACTGAGAAAAAAGATAATAAACAGATAAAACAACCGTATTTTTAAATATTACCTATTGACAAAATAGGTAATTACAGATATAATATGATCAAGGCTCATATGAGCCGCCGGAGCAGATACGATAACGGTGTGTCCGGTATGAATATCACAGGGTTTGCAGGGTAATGTTTTATACGTTTACGCAACAAACCAAAAGAGGTACAAATGAAAAACCGCAATCTCAAAACTGAATTTCACGTTGAGCTCATCCCTCCTAAACAGGATTCACAGAAGCTGGAGGAAGATCTGACGCTGTTTGCATCAAAATTCAAAAGAGTCATGGAAAGCGGCTTCACAGCTTCTATCACAGACAATGCCATGGGACTTACGGCGTTCCAGGGGCACGAATGTATCGAAGAGCTCGGGCTTGACGCGCGTCCGGGTCAGGTCCTGATACATCTGAACACATTCCATACGAAACAGGCGCTTCACGAGATACTTGACGGCTGTGAGGCGCAGGGCATAGGATCCCTGCTTGTGGTAAGCGGAGACGGCTCTCCACGGCTGCCGAAGCTGAAGCCGGCGGACGTGGAGGCGGAGAATACCGCCGCCGTGACGTCTGTGGAACTGATACGGTATATCCGTAAGCATTATCCGTCGTTTACCGTAGGTGCAGCTTTCAATCCGTACGAACCGGAGGAGCATGAATTTGAAAAGCTGAAAAGAAAACTCGACGCCGGCGCTTCTTTTGTAATAACTCAGCCTGTCATAGAAAAGAACAAAGCAACGGAAAGACTCTTGAACGAATACCCGGATCTGCCCGTTATCATTGAAGCCTGGATGTCGAAAAAACTGTATCTGTTATCTGACGTCGTAGGTTATCCGATACCCGAGGACGCGGTATTCGATCCGTTGGATACGCTGCAAAAGCTGATAGTATCGTATCCGGGACACGGATTTTATCTGTCGCTTCTCGGATTTAAAACGCAGTATGAAATTGTCGAACGAATGGCAAAGGGGGATGAAAAATGAAGATTGCTGTTTGCATTAAGCAAGTACCTTCCACCACCGATGCAAAAATCGACCCTGAAACAAAAAGAATAATACGAGAGGGAACGAAAGCGGTGATGAATCCCTTCGATCTGTACGCTGTCGAGGAAGCGATACGCATAAAAGAGCGGTTCGGAGGTGAAGTTACGGCTTTATCGATGGGACCGGAGAGTGCAAAGAATTCACTGATCGAGGCTCTGTCGATGGGTGCGGATAACGCGGTGCTTCTGTGTGACAGGATGTTTGCAGGCTCCGATACCTGGGCGACGAGCTATGCGCTTGCAAAAGCAGTAGAAAAGATCGGCGGTGTTGATCTGATAATCTGCGGCAAACAGGCTGTGGACGGCGATACTGCGCAGGTCGGACCGGGTATCGCCGCAAAGCTCGACGTGATGCAGGCGACAAACGTATCAAAGATCGAAGATATA
>CACZOH010000209.1 GCA_902782785.1 uncultured Ruminococcus sp.
CTCTGATAGAAGCAAGCGGACGCAAAGCGATAATCTGCCGCAAGGACAAGCCGAACGGCGATTTTGTAAAAGCGTTAAAAGCCGCTTTCAAAGAAGCGAAAGAAACCGCGCCGTCCATAATCTTTCTTGACGATATGGACAAGTTCGCAAACGGCGATTCAAGGCATCGCGACCAGGAAGAGTACGTCACCGTTCAGTCCAGTATTGATAATATAAAAGGCAAAGACGTTTTCGTTTTGGCGACCGCAAACGATATTGACGTACTTCCCGAATCACTTCTCCGCGCCGGCAGATTTGACCGGGTTATAGAAGTCTGTAATCCGTGCGGAGAAGACGCGATAAAAATAATGGACCATTACATGAAGCAGAAGAAATTTGTCGGTGACATGGACGCATCCGTCGTTGCCCGTATGATGGACGGATATTCATGTGCCGAACTTGAAACCGTTATAAATGAAGCGGGATTGTTAGCCGGTTACGAGAGATCCGACGTTATAACAATGGATCACTTTATAAAAGCGTGCCTTCATAATATACACGATATACCTACGGAAGCTCTTGAAAACGGCAAGCTTGATGCAGATCTTACTGACGGCGACGACCCCGTAACGCGCGTTATTTATCACGAAGCCGGTCACGCCACGGTTTCAGAGGTGCTGAACCCCGGTGTCGTTACTCTCGTTTCAGCATACAGCAACGACGGAAGAAAAGGCGGTTTTACTTCATACAGCAACGGCGAAGGAAAGATCTGTTCGGTTGAAGGCAGATACGGTCATATCTGCAGTTCTCTCGGCGGTATGGCGGCGCTTGAACAGAAATTCGGTGTAACGGATATCGGTGTATCTCACGATATAGAACAGGCGTTTACAAGTATCTCCGGTCTTATTACAGAGAACTGTGCTGTCGGGTTCGATCATTATGCCGAATATCGTTGTTCGGATAAAATGACCGAGAAAAATGAAACAGCCGCAGCCGCCGAAATGAATAGACTTTATCGCAAGACCAAGGAAATACTTGCAAAAAACCGTGATCTGCTTGACGGTATCGCCAAAATGCTGTGTGATAAAGGCGTTATAACCGCCGCGGATATTTCAAAAATAAAAGAAAATTGCCGCATTGTATCTGTAGCGCTTTGATAAAAACTATTTAGAATCTGCCAGAATCCGTTGCTTTTTCTCTATAGATATAGTATAATAAAAGAAAAAAACTCGGAGGCGTTTATGAATTCGATAAAAATACAGAAAATCGGGATAACCGATCTTGATACGGATGCGATAGTAAATGCGGCAAATGAAGGATTATGGGCAGGCGGCGGCGTATGCGGCGCGATCTTCCGCGCGGCCGGTCACGCAAAGCTTCAGGCGGCATGTGATGTGATAGGTCATTGTGATACTGGTTCCGCCGTTATCACTCCCGGATTTGACCTTAAATCCAAATATATCATCCACGCCGTAGGTCCCGTCTGGCGCGGCGGCAATAACAGGGAGCCTCAGCTGTTATACGGAGCGTATTATAAATCGCTTGAATTAGCCGTAGAGAACGGATGCCATTCCATAGGCTTTCCGCTGATCTCCGCCGGTATCTTCGGATATCCGAAAGATAAAGCGTGGAGAAAAGCGATACAGGCTTGCAATGATTTCTTCAAAAAGAACCCCGACGCTGATCTGAAGATCATTTTCGCCGTACTTGACGACAGCATTTTAGAGCTGGGGCAACAGACGCTTGATGAAACGGCGTCTCAAAATTGATAAGGAGATTATATGATAGAAATAATAGGAAAATACGCGACGGCAAAGGTTTTTGTCGATGAGCTTGAACCGTCGGCGGAGGGACAGATAAAAGCGATGTGCGATCAGCCGTACGCAGAAGGCTCAAAGATACGCATAATGCCGGACGTTCACGCCGGCGCGGGTTGTACGATAGGCACGACGATGACGATAGGCGATTATATCGTTCCGAATATCGTCGGCGTCGATATAGGCTGCGGAATGGACGTTATAAAACTCGAAGAAAAGCGGATAAATCTGCCGAAGCTCGATTCGTTTATCAATGAGAATATACCTCACGGCAGAGACGTTCGGAGCCGCCCGCACCGCGGTCACGGCAGAGTTGACCTATCCGAGCTTATATGTGCAAACAAGATAGATAAAAACGCCAAAAAGATCGACACGCGGCGTTCCGCCGAAAGCCTCGGAACGCTCGGCGGCGGAAATCATTTCATTGAGATAGACAAGGACGACGAAGAAAATCTCTATCTCGTAATACACACGGGCAGCCGAAATCCCGGAAAGCAGGTAGCGGAGTTTTATCAGAAACGCGCGTACGATCTGCTCGGCAGCAAGAATCAAGAGATTCCGTATGAGCTCGCGTATCTGTCCGGTGACGAAAAAGATTGCTATCTGTACGATATGAAGATCATGCAGAAATACGCCGCCGTGAACAGGCAGATCATAAAAGAAGTCATACTCGACGGGATGAAACTGACCGAAGCCGACTTTTTCACGACGGTACACAATTATATCGACACGGATAAAATGATACTCCGCAAAGGCGCGGTTTCGGCTGACGAGGGCGAAAGACTGCTTATACCACTCAACATGCGCGACGGCGCGCTGATCTGCACGGGCCTCGGCAACGACGACTGGAACAGAAGCTCTCCGCACGGCGCGGGAAGGCTCTACAGCCGCACGGAGACGGAACAGCATTTCACCGTTTCCGCTTTCAAAAAGTCGATGGAAGGCATTTTCACAACGTCCGTCAGCGCCGACACGCTCGACGAGTGCCCGATGGCGTATAAAGACGCGCAAACGATAATCGACGCCATAGGCGAAACCGTGAAAATAGAAAAGCAGATAAAACCGATATATAATTTCAAATCGAGCGACAGATTCGGAAAGAGAAGATGAAAAGTTTGAGAAAATTCACACCGTACGCAAAAATGTCAAAAAAGAAAAAACGGGAGCAGGATGCCTCACACCGCAAAACGTGGGGTATCCTGAATCCCGTTACCCGCCGCACAAAATCGCCGAAAGCCTATGACCGCGCAAAACTCAAACGCCAAAAATTCGGGGACGGTTGATCCGTCCCCATAATTATTGAAGTCAAAAAGCGTGACCGTAAACCCACAACGCTCTGTCAATGTCTCTGTTTGTTTTGTATTCTTCTCCGAATATGC
>CACZOH010000210.1 GCA_902782785.1 uncultured Ruminococcus sp.
CTATGCCCTCTCTCTTAAGACGCTTTGACAGGAGCTCCGATTTGTCTATCGTTATCGTGCCTACGAGCACGGGCTGGTCCTTTTCGTGGCACTCTTTTATCTGCTCGACTATCGCGTCAAGCTTGGAGGCGGCGGTCTTGAAAACGACGTCCTCGCGGTCTATCCTTATCATCGGCTTGTTTGTCGGTATCTCGACTACGTCAAGGTTATAGATCTCGCGGAACTCCTCGTCCTCGGTAAGCGCGGTACCCGTCATACCTGCGAGCTTGGTGTAAAGGCGGAAATAATTCTGGAAGGTTATCGTTGCAAGCGTCTGAGATTCCTTTTCTATCTTGACGCCCTCCTTCGCCTCTATCGCCTGGTGCAGGCCTTCGTTATAGCGGCGTCCGAACATGAGACGTCCCGTGAACGAGTCGACTATTATGACCTCGCCGTCCTTTACGACGTAATCCTCGTCTATATGATAGTTTCCGTGCGCCCTTATCGCCTGGTTTATATGATGCGCTATTTCGCTGTTTTCCGGCGCGCCGTAGTTTTCAAGATTGAAATACTGCTCCGCGCGCTCAATGCCGCGTTTTGTTAAAACGGACGTTTTCGCCTTTTCGTCAACTATATAATCGTATTCCTCGGAGACGGAGGATGAGTCGATATCCTCCTTTGAGTCTATCTCCTTCATTTTATACATTTTAAGACGCTTGACAAACGCTTCCGCACGGTCGTAAAGCTCCGTGGGCTTGTCGCCGGGGCCGGATATGATAAGCGGCGTCCTCGCCTCGTCTATCAGTATCGAGTCCACCTCGTCGACTATCGCGTAGGCGTGACCGCGCTGAACAAGGCGGTCCTTGTATTTTACCATATTGTCGCGCAGATAGTCGAAGCCGAATTCGTTGTTCGTACCGTACGTTATATCCGCGGCGTACGCCTTTCGCTTCAAATCGCTGTCGTGCTCGTTTGAAACGATCAATCCGCAGGACAGACCCAAAAAGTTGTATATCCTTCCCATTTCCTCGCTGTCGCGCGTTGCGAGGTAATCGTTGACGGTGACTATATGGACGCCCTTTCCGGTCAGAGCGTTAAGGTACGCGGGCATCGTCGCGGCGAGCGTTTTGCCCTCGCCCGTCTTCATCTCGGCTATACGTCCCTGATGGAGTATTATACCGCCGATAAGCTGTACGCGGAACGGGCGCTTGCCGAGAACTCTGTCCGCCGCCTCGCGGACCGTGGCGAACGCCTCGGGCAGAATATCGTCCGTCGTCTCGCCTTTTTCAAGTCTCTGTTTGAACTTATCCGTCATTTCGCAAAGCTCTGCGTCCGTTTTGTTTTTGTATTCATCCGCCAGCGCCTCTATTTTGTCGACTATCGGTATTATTTTCTTTACCTGCTTTTCGCTGTACGTGCCGAATATTTTTGTTAAAAGTCCCATATTTTACTTCTCCGATCAGATTTATTAAAAAAAGATGATTTACTGATTGGCCATTATATGTTATTATACAAAAAATACGATAGCGAATAAAACCGTATTTTGTAAATTTTCATAAGGAAGTATGATTATGGATATAAATATAGTGCTCGTGGAGCCGGAGATACCTCAGAACACGGGAAATATTGCGCGTACGTGCGCCGCAACAGGCGCGTCGCTCCATCTCGTCAAACCGCTCGGCTTTGAGATAGACGACAGAAAGCTCAAGCGCGCGGGGCTCGATTACTGGGATAAGCTCGATATCACGTATTACGAAAATCTGTCTGAATTTCTCGAGAAGAACAAAGACGAGGCGATGTTTTTCTTCACTACCAAAGCGAAACGCAAATATACGGACGCGGAATATCCCGGGCGCGTTTTCATCGTCTTCGGCAAGGAGACGAAAGGACTGCCGGAGGAGCTGTTGTATGAAAACCCGGAAAAATGCGTGCGCATACCGATGCGCGATACGCTCCGATCGCTGAACCTTTCAAATTCCGTCGCCGTCGCCGTTTACGAGGTTTTGCGTCAGCGTGATTTCAAGGGGCTGAGAGAGGACGGAGAGCTGACGAGATTCAAGTGGTAAAACCGCTTTGTGCCTTTCTCTTCTCTTACTGTCCGCTATTTTAAACTATTTTTAAATTTTTACGCCGGGGACTTGATATTTAAAGCATTTTATTATACAATCCAAAATGATAAAATATGCAAAGGAAACGTAACGATGAATAAAAAAGCTGTAAGGAGATTTGCCGCATCTGTCCTGGCGCTGTGCCTGTTCTGCGGGATCCTGCCGCTTCACGCGGAGGATATACACGGCGTTTCTTACCCGAGGACGTTTTTTCTTGACGGCTCCGAGCAAGACACAATATCAGAATACACGGACACGGAGGCTCTTCGTGAATACCTTTCAAAGGAGCTGTACGGCTTTCCGGAAAGGGTGGATATCAGTCAGTTTTCCATACCTTTTTCGGAATTTGAAACGCTTAGGGAATTCATCTGGCGCGAATTGCCGGACTGCTTCCACGTATACGGCGTAGGCTATTACAGCGGCGATCCGGTCCCCGCGCTTTTCATAACGTATTCGATGGAACCGGAGGAGTATTATCAGAAGCTTGAACAATGCCGCGGCGCCGCGGCAGAGCTTCTTGACGGAATTGCGGGAAACGACAGCTTATCGGACGTTGAAAAAGCGCTTCTCATCCACGACAGACTCGCGCTGCACAACGAATACGACTATACATTTGCGGACGACAGCCACACCATATACGCATCTCTCGTAAAAAGAAACTCCGTCTGCGACGGATATTCAAAGGCTTATACGTATCTTCTCCGCCTCGCAGGGATCGAATGCTGTATTTGCGTTTCCCTTGATTTGAACCACTCGTGGAACCTCGTAAAGATAGACGGAGAGTATTATCACGTTGACGTGACGTGGGACGATCCGTCGTGGGCGAGAAATTCAAGAGGCGTTTTGGGTTATGTTCAGCATACGAATTTTCTCCGCTCAAACGCCGGCATAATCGGAACGGGTCACGAAAAGGACGGAAAAACAGACTTCTACGCGCCGGCATCAGGTACGAAATACGACGGATGGTTCTGGCAGAACGTCAACGCGGCGTTTCAGCTTGCGGACGGCAGTCTGTATTACATAGACGGCTCCTCTAAGGAGCTTATGCGTCTGAATGAAGACAAAATCACGGGGACTCCTCTTTGCTCCGTTTCCGACAAATGGGCGGCGGGTTATTCAAGCTATTATAAGGGAAACTTCTCAAAGCTCGACCGTCACGGCGATCTGCTGTTTTTCAATACGTCCGACACGGTCTATTCGTACGATATCGCAACGGGAGAGGTGTCCGCGGCGTTCAGACCGCGCCTCGAAGAGTACGAGAGCATATACGGAATGTGTTACGAGGACGGCTATATAGTATGCGATTTGAACAACTGTCCGAGCGGCGACGTGAGAAAACTGCGTCAGGTGAGGGAATTATACGCATACTCCGACATCTCAGCGGAGCTTTCCTCCGCCGTCGGCGTATCGGATACCCGGACCGTAACTGCTGAAATAACGTCGACTACGGGTATGAGCGGTTATTGTTTCGGAAAAAGCGCGGCGTATACGGATAACGATATAATCGCCTCGACCGATCTGTCGGTGGATTTTACCGTGACAGAGCCGGGAACGTACTATTTCACGGCGTTTGACGGCAACGGCAAGCCGTCCGAAACAGTATCCCTGACGTTCTGCCTTGTGACGCTTCATCCCGACGGCGGAGAGCTCGAATATGAGAACATAATAATGTTAAAAGACGAAGTCATAGATCTGCCGTCGCCCGTAAAAGAGGGCTTCAGATTTCTCGGCTGGTCGTTTTTCCCCGATGCGGAAACAGGTATAACAGATCTTGTGGTGGAGGATCCGCCGGAGTTTTCGGAGTTTTACGCCGTATGGCAGAAGATCGTGACAAAGCGCACGGCCTTCGGCAGGATAGTATCAAAAGCCCCCGTCGTTATCGGACTTGCCGACGCCGAGGGTGATATACTGGACAGGACGGAGGCGTCGGACGGCGAGTTTGAGATCGAAATTACGGACGATACGGCGTTTATCGTCATTTATTCCGAGGGATATTACCCTGTTATTTATCTGCCGGAGGAATTTGAAGATACACAGATAGACGTCGCTCTGCTTCTTTTGGGCGACGTGAACGACGACGGAAGCCGGAACAACAAGGACGTAACGGCTTTGTTCAAATACGTTTCCGGCTCGGATATAACGGTAAACGGAACGTGCGCCGACGTAAACGGCGACAAAAACATAAACAACAAGGACGTAACGCTGCTGTTCCGCATAGTCTCCGGCGGCGACGTCGAGCTCACTTTATCGCCGATCCTGATGTTCTGAACAAAAAAACCGGGAATGCAAGGTGCTCTAAAGGACAGTAAATAAAAACCGGCTGAGGTAAGGATAGTTGATCCTTATTCCAGCCGGTTTTTTGTCGC
>CACZOH010000211.1 GCA_902782785.1 uncultured Ruminococcus sp.
CTGCGGAGCAGACTGAAGGAGTTAAATTCTTAAGTTTTAATATAAACCGTTCGCCTCATCCACCACTACGTGGTCCCCCTTCCCCAACAGGGGAAGGTTAAGAGGAAGTGATAATTTCGTTCGCCTCATCCACCAACCGTGAACCCCCAACGCTCTCAAGTTCGCGTCGGGGAACCCCGCCCTCGCGAACCCCCAACAGAAAAGGCTCCCTCTCTGAGGTAGCGAAGCGGGGGGCGCGGTAGTGAATGACAGTCCGGTGGACTTTCAGAGCCGCGACCTGACCGAGCCCGCAGGCGAGACGGAAGGAATTGCCTCCCTCTCCGAGGGAGGTGGCTCGCGAAAGCGAGAAGAAAGGAGTTAAACTCTTAAATTTTAATATAAACTGTTCGCGTCATCCACCGCAAACGGTCCTCCTTCCCCAACTGGGGAAGGTGAAAAACAAAAAACCGTCCGAAGACGGTTTTTTTGTTATTCAAATCAGATTATCTGACTTTCTTTGCGATGACTACGCCGGCAAGAGCTATGCAGGCTACGGCCGCGATGGCTATAACGGAAGCATCCGCTGTGCCGGGGTTGGACGGCTGTGTGCTGCTGCCGCCTGCGGCTGCCTGTGCGTCAGCCTCGGAGGTGTAGAACTCGATGGAGGCTATGTCTATGGTCGTGCCGGTAATTCCGTTGCCGGAAAGCGGGTCAAGACGTGCTACTGTGCCGTCCCAAAGAGTATCCGCATTCTCCGGGTAAGGAACGGAGCAGTCGATTATGGCATAATGCCATTCGCCGTCTGTTTCGATAGCGGCTCTTGCGTGCGGTTCAGCTATCTTGAGATAGAGGTCAAGCGTACGCTCACCTTCGCCTTCATATCTGTATTTTACTACAGCATATTTAGCTTCAACACCGGGATTCAGCGGTTCTGCAAATCCAAAGAACGGGTCTTCGCCTTCAGCAGTGAACGATACATAACCGTCTTTCTTTTCGGCTGTAACGGTGTTGGCACCGCTGTTGCTTTCGAACAGAGCGTAGATGTCATCGGCATTGAGTGAAAGGGCAGCTTTGCTTTCACTTGACTGCGCGGGTTCACCGGAGTTGACGCCGGTGCCTACAACGAGAGTGAAAGCGCCTTTGCCGTTGCCCATTATTTCGGACGAGCCGTCTTCATATTTGGCAAGTATTTCTACATCGTACGTGCCGTCGCCGAGCTTGTCGATACCGGTAAGCTCGAAAGCGTTATCGTCCTGGCCGATGCCGGCATGGGTATCGAGATCGGTGTTGCTTTCGCCTATCGCATTGGCAAGACCGGGTCTGTCTCTGTAGTTATCGGCGCACTTGTATTCCTTGCCGTCGATCGTGTAAACGACTTCCTTGAGGTTGGAAGCTGTTTCTCTGTTGAGAGCCCAGCCGAGGATATAGACCTTATCGCCTTTTGCGATCGTAAGGGTGCCTTCCTCGGTTATGTCTGTGCCCATTTCAGCGAGTACGTTATGGTTGACGGATACTCTGTCAAGGCTCGTCTGCGCGGAAGCTCCTATGCAAAGCGCAAGGGCCAGTACGGCAACGATGACAATTGCTAAGATTTTTTTCATTTTGTTTCTCCTTTTCAGATTTTTTAGGATACCATATTATAACACGGCGTATTTGATTTGTCAATAGGGGCGACACGAAAATCCTTTGAAAAAGTATACTTATTCAAACGTTTTTTTGCATACGGGTTGATTTTTCATCATTTTTATGATATAATATATTAAACGATTTATCAGCGGAGTTTTTTATGTTAAACGGTCTGTATTCACAGTTAGGTCCATCGGCTACGACGATAATAGCCGTTTCCGTAATGCTTTTGCTCGGCTTTCTGATGACGCGGCTCACGTCGCTTCTGCGTCTTCCGAACGTCACGGCGTACATAGTGGCCGGCATACTCATAGGTCCCTTCTGTCTCGATCTCATACCGGACAGTATAGTAAAAGGCACGGATTTTCTGCCGGATATAGCGCTCGCCTTCATCGCGTTCTCAACGGGTGAGTTCTTCAAGCTCGACGCGCTCAGAAAAAACGGCGTAAAAGTAGTCGTAATAACGCTTTTTGAGTCGCTTCTCGCCTCCGCCGCGATATTTGTGCTGACGTTTGCCGTACTGCGTCTGAGCTTGTCGTTTTCCGTTGTCTTATCGGCTCTCGCGGCGGCGACCGCGCCCGCGTCGACGCTTATGACGATAAGGCAGACAAAAGCAAAGGGCGATTTTGTGGAAACGCTTTTACAGGTCGTCGCGCTTGACGATATAATCGGTCTCGTCGCGTTCTCCGCGGCGATATCGCTCGCGGTCGCAAGCTCGTCGGGCGAAGCTCTGAACGCTTTGAGTATATTGAAGCCGCTGGGCATAAACGCGGGCGTTCTGCTCGTCGGCGCGCTTTTCGGACTTATAATGAAGCTCATAATATCAAAGAGCAGATCGAGCGACAACCGGCTTATTATCTCGATATCGCTCCTTTTCGCGTTCTGCGGCATATGCGCGATGCTCGATATTTCGCCGCTTCTCGGCTGTATGTCGATGGGAACGGTCTATATAAACCTCTCGGGCGACGACAAGCTTTTCAAGCAGCTGAACTATTTCAGCCCGCCGATTCTCCTGCTTTTCTTCGTCAGAAGCGGCGTTTCCTTCGACCTTAACGCGCTTATAAAGCCGTCGGGCGCCGTCGGCTCCGTGCCGCTTATCGTCATAGGGATACTGTATTTCATTGTAAGGATAGCGGGAAAATACGCGGGTGCGTTTTTGGGGTGTCTTTCCGTCGGAAAACCGCGGAAAACGCGTGATTTTCTCGGTATGGCGCTCATACCTCAGGCGGGAGTTGCGATAGGTCTCGCGTCGCTCGGCGCAAGGACGCTCGGGGGCGAGACGGGAAACGCGCTGAACACCATAATACTCGCGTCAAGCGTTTTGTATGAGCTTATAGGTCCCGCAAGCGCAAAGCTGGCGCTTTATCTGTCCGGCTCTTATTCCAATAAAATAGAGGAGATAACGCAGGTCGAGGAGACGGAGGGCGGAGAAAAGAAGAGCGACGTGCAGATACTTATAGAAAGAATAAAGAAAATACAAAGCGAACTGCCGCCCGAAAATCCCGCGGAGAGCGCGTTTACGGAAGCGGCTGAAAACTATCTGTTCCCCAAGGAGAGAAGACCGGGGATAAAAAGAAACAAAAGGTGAGGTGTTTTTATGATTGAACCGTTAGGTGAGCTTTTGGGAAAATGGGCGGTCGAACTGAACGTTTATTCCGTTATACTGCGCGTGATCCTGTCCATGGTGCTGTCCGCGGTGATAGGCTGCGAGAGATCGAGCAAGCGTCATTCCGCGGGTCTTCGCACGTTCATAATCGTGTCGCTCGGTATGACGTTTGCGATGCTGATCGACACGTTTATAATAATGAATACCGATTTCAAGCTTTACGTCATTTCGGGCGCCGCCGTCATAGCGATAGCGACGATAACCGTGAACTCAATACTGTTCAGCTCAAAAAATCAGATAAAGGGACTTACCACGTCCGCGGGACTCTGGACGGTGGGTCTGATCGGTCTTGCCTGCGGGGCGGGGCTTTACACGATAGCGGTCATCGGCTTCTTCGCGGTGCTTATCTGCATGGCGTTCTTTACGGGAATAGAAAAATATCTGAAAAACCGCTCAAATCATTTTGAGGTGCATCTGGAGCTTGAATCGAGCGCAAACCTCCGCTCGTTCATAACGACCATACGCGAGCTCGGGCTCGTCGTGGACGATATAGAGGTAAATCCCGCGTACGTAAACTCGGGTCTGAGCGTCTATACGATGGCGCTTTCGATAAACAGTCCCGAATTGAAGAAATATAAGACGCATAAAGAGATAATAGAGGCGCTTTCGACCATCGAATATGTATACCATATTGAAGAATTGAGCGGCTGATTTTAAAGTAAATTTGATAAAACTATTGACAAACCAATTTTTTAATGCTATAATATATCAGCTTGAATTTATTGCATTAAGGAGGAAATTATGAAAAAAATTCTTGCTTTATCAGTAGCTGTGATAATGACGTTCGCGTTATTCGCAGGAGCAGTCAACGCGGCGGCTGAGCCCGCTCTCCTTATAACCGCCGAAGATCTTGCGTCCGAAAGCAACACGACGAAAAGCGGCGTAAGCTTTGAGCTTATGGAAGAGGGCGGCGAAAAATTCGCCAGATTCACGGCTGAAGACCTTGACCCGCATCTTTACCTTGCGAGCAACCCCAAAACGGACGTTGCAAACCACTTTGCCGTTCTCAAGTACAGAACGACCTCCGGCGCCCAGAAGACCGATGCCTTTATGGCGGGCGCTGAGCCGCACACCCAGTTCACCGACATCGTAAACGACGGTCAGTGGCACTTTGCGTACGGCGATCTTGAAGAGTCCGGAGCCAACTGGACCGGCACGTTCGCCCGTCTTGACCCGCTGAACAACGGCGACCTCAAAGCCGGCGATACGATAGACATCGCCTGGATCGCGCTGTTCGCAAACGAAGCCGACGCACAGGCTTACAAAGGCCCCGCTGCCGGTTCTGAACCCACTCCGTCTGAACCCAAGCCGGCTGACACGCCTTTATATACCGGCGGCGTAACTACCGGTTGGTGGATGCATCCGTTCACGGAAAAAGAATGGGAAATCAACGCAACGTTCGATACCCCCAATGCATTCGACGGCTTCAACTTCCATTTCTATGCTAACGACGGCGACGGCGCCGAGGTTGTCATCAACCTGCTCAAAGGCGAAGAAGTTGTTGAAACGACCAACTTCACCGCTATAGGAAACGGCCAGTCCGATATATCCTTCTCCAAGGCTTATGCGGCAGGCAACTACACCATCCAGTTCAAGTCCACCGATAAAGGTGCTCACTTCGTTCTCGGTTCTGCCGAGGCAAGCGACGTAGCAGTTGAGATCTCCGGCAACGGCAATACCAACTCTTCCACGCTTACCGCTCCCGCAATAACGCTCCACGGCGCTGTTGCCGGCGGTGATCAGCCTTCCGAGCCCTCCAACCCCTCCAACCCCGGTACTGCGGATGCAGCAGTTATAGCGATAGCCGCTGTTGCCTGCGTAGCTCTTGCCGGTGTTGTCATCGCAAAGAAAGTAAGATAATTCGCTTTGAATAACAAAAAACCGTCTTCGGACGGTTTTTTTGTTAACCTTCCCCCATTGGGGCGCGACGCGTTAAGAAAACTCCACGGTGTGGAGTTTTTAGCCAAAGCGGTGAAGCAATCTGTGATTGCGAACCGGGCAGGGGACCGTGCCCGGGGTTCCCCGACGCGAACTTGAGAGCGTTGGGGGTTCACGGTTGGTGGATGAGGCGAACGAAATAATCGTTTCCTTTTAACCTTCCCCTATTGGGGAAGGGGGACCGCTTGCGGTGGATGAGGCGAACTATACCTTCCCCTGTTGGGGAAGGGGGACCGTGCCGTGCACGGTGGATGA
>CACZOH010000212.1 GCA_902782785.1 uncultured Ruminococcus sp.
AGGCGACGGCAAAACGTATCTGCCGCACACGCTGAACAACACCTGCGTCGCGCCTCCGAGAATGCTTATAGCGTTCATCGAAAACAATCTCAACGCTGACGGCTCCGTCAACATCCCCGAGGTCTTAAGACCTTATATGGGCGGAAAAGCGAAAATAACAAAATAAACGCGAAGGGTCACGCTCGCCGTGATCTTTCAAAAACCGCTCTTGAACGACTCTCATAAGACAGACCCGCGGTAACGAAAAACCGAAAAATAAGGAGATACGATTATGAGAAAAAACAAAGCTTTATCCATTATCCTCGCGCTTGTATTGTCCGCGGGACTTATACCGTACGCCCTCTCGGCTTCTGTATCGGCGGAGGGCGCGGTGATAAACGTGAAGACCGAAGCGGAATTTCAGGCGGCGCTCAATATGAACACCAAGGTCGCGCGCATAAACGTGACCGACAGCTTTACCGTGTACGGTGAATGCGTGATACTGTACGACGCGGCGCATATCGACAACTACTGCGATACTGTCGTTGACGTAAACGCCGGCGCAGTGATCACGGTTGAAAACGGCGGCGTCGTCGGAAGCTTCTGGCCGTCTTACGAAGGAAACTGGGAAACGCCCCCTCTGCCGGAGGGAGAGTTTAAAAACAACGGCGTCATAATCGTTGAAGACGGCGGCTCCGTTGCGGCGGGCTTTGACGTGAACAACGGCAGCGTGACCGTCAAAGACGGCGGCTTCGTCACCTGCCCCGAAATAAACAACGGCACGGTAAATGTCTACAGCGGCGGCATATATATGACGCCTCAGGGACTGAACGTATATAACTACGGCAAAATCGACGTACAACCGGGCGGTCTTATGTCCTCACGCTTCGGCTCGGCGATAATCAACGCGGAAAGCGGAAGCATACTTCTTAACGGCGATTTTTACTGCGCCTGCATGGGAGAGGATATGCTGTTTGAAAATCATGGCGACGTCAGCGGCTTCGGCTCCGTATTTCTGCAAGAGAGCGACCCCAGCTTTGCGCCCGTTCCCGATATGGACGCGCTTATCGAGGAGATGATGGGATATCTCGGACAGACCTCGCGCTTTGATGATTGGGGCGATATAAACATATATAAGGTCGTTAATATATCAAGCTACGAGGAGCTTGCCGCGGCGACGACCGGCGAACGTATCGTTGCGGGCGAGCCGGTGGAAGGCGATCTTGATACTCGTCTGACGATCGTCGAAGATCTGATCATACCGGAGGGCTCATACATAGCCACAATGGCGCTCATATCGGTACCGGAGGAGGTCTCGCTGACCGTAAGCTCCAACGCCCTTCTCGAGGCGGGCATAAACAACCGCGGCAGAATAGACGTTTTACCTGAAGGACTGCTTCTCACAACGATGGGGAGCTATATAGAAAACAACGGCGTCCTTAACGTAGAGGAAGGCGCATTGCTTGTCAGTCAGATGGGAAGCGCCGTGACTAACGGTGAGAGC
Source organism: uncultured Ruminococcus sp. (assembly GCA_902782785.1). Lineage (GTDB taxonomy): Bacteria > Bacillota > Clostridia > Oscillospirales > CAG-272 > UBA1248. The sequence goes on from CACZOH010000212.1 coordinate 1,484, forward strand.
GGTAAAATGAAGCTTGACGGCGAATTTTACTGCGGCTGTCTCAACTTCGGAGACGGAGACGTGATCTGGTTCAACAACTACGGCAAGATCGACGGCAGAGGAGATATAGTCCTCTATGAGGTCGAACCCGAAGGTATGCCCGTTGACGATATGGACGGGCTGATAGTTGAAGTTATGGATATGCTCGGTCAGACGTCGCGCTTTGATGATTGGGACGATATAAACATATTCAAAACCGTTTACGTCAGCTCATACAAAGAGCTTGCCGCGGCGACGACCGGCGAACGTATCGTTGCCGGCGAGCACGTGGAAGGCGATATGGACACGCTGCTGTCCTTAAACGGCGATATAACGATTCCGTCTGGCGGATCCGTTCTCACAATGGCGTCAATGACGGTATATGAGGACTACAAACTTACAGTCAGCGGGAACGCGGAGCTTGAATGCGGTATCGATAACTACGGCGAAATAGAAGTAAAGTCCGACGGAGCCCTTATGACGACCATGGGCGGCTCGATAGTAAACTACGGCGTGATAACGGTAGAAGAAAACGGCAGTCTCGTCAGCCAGATGGGAAGCTCCGTGATAAACACGCCGGGAGCGCGGATAATACTTGACGGAACGTTCTACTGCGCCTGCCTCAACTACGGCGAAGGCGACGTTTTCTGGTTTGAAAACCACGACGGAGAGATAGACGGCAAGGGCAGGTTAGTATTATATGAAATAGATGAAATGCCGGTCGACGATATGAACGCCGTCGTAATCGCCGCGGGCGAGGCGCTCGGTGAATCGAACGTGACCGTAAGCGTTGAAAGCACGTTCACCCCGGGCGACATTAACGGCGACGGATCTGTCAACAATAAGGACGTCGTAGCCCTGTTCAAATACGTTTCGGGCGGCGGCACGGACGTTAATATCATCGCGCTTGACGTAAACGGCGACGGATCGGTCAACAACAAGGACGTCGTAGCTCTGTTCAAATACGTTTCGGGCGGAGACGTCGAATTATCCGACAAGCCGTATCACGCGGTATAAGCAAGCCGTAACAGCGCGGCGGCAGGATCCGTCATATCTATCATAAAGGCGAAAAAAACGCCGCAAAGCTTAAAACGGATACGCAAAAAGCCGTTCTTCCGACGGTTCAATACGAATAAAAACCCCGTGTATCCGTTTTACACGAGGTTTTTTATGAAGAAAAAAGCAGTATTTATTATATTTCCACTACTCACCGCCGTTCTTTTATGCTCCTGCATAAAGATCCGCATACGTCTGCCTTTTCAGAGCGAAACGGAGACGGAGGCGCCCGATACGTACACGGGCGAGGTCGACGTTTCGGTATACGGCGGCGCTGAGCGTTACGCCTGTTCCACGCTTGACACGGAGCAGAAGGAGCTTTACGGCAGGATACTCGACGCCGCGGTAAACCTGAAGGAGTATGTTGAGATAACAGACGCAAAAGAAGCTGAATACGTTTATAAAGCCGTGTTTTTTGATCACGCTGAGCTGTTCTTTCTTTCGGAGGAGCCGCAGTTCGATGCGGGGAAGCTCGTTTTCAGATACGTTTTCTCCTTATCTCAGATCAGGGAGATATCGGAGGGGCTTGATACTGCGTACAACGATTTCGTATCGTCCGAAATCAAAGACGGTATGGATGATTACGACAAGTTTTTCGCGATATATACATACATCGTGAACGTGACAAAATACGCGCACGAGGAGGGTGATCTTTTTGAGGAAAACGTGTTCAACAACAAGGTTTACCGCTCAATGTGCGCGGCGGGTCCGCTCATTGACCGGTACTCTATCTGCACGGGCTACGCGAGAGCGACGCAGTATCTCTGCCAGCGTCTCGGAATAACGTGCTTTACGATAAACGGAAGAGGCAACAACGGCGCGCATTATTTCAATCTCGTCCTGCTTAACGGAGAGTTTTACTACTCCGACACTACGTGGGGCGACCCCGTCGGCTCAGACAGAAGCAAGGACTATCTTACTTATTACTATTTCTGCACCACAACGGAGGAGACCTTCCGAACTCATACGGTCCTGTCCGTGATACCCATGCCCTTATGCACCGCGACCGAATGCAATTATTATTACAAAAACGGCCTTGTGGCGAAAAGCGCCGAGGAGGCGGCGGAAATGGCGTACCGGGCGTATATGCGAAAAGAGCTTGAGCTCCGTGTCAAAGTCGATCACGCAAAGCTTGATGAAATATACGACGGTATGTCGGAAGCGATAAACGGCGTGTTCAGGAAACACGACACGTATAACGTCAGATACAGCGTGTCAAAATCGGACGGACCCTCTCTCATATCCGTGTTTTTCAGATGAATATAAAAACGGGCGGCGGAAAATCCCGCCCGTTTTTTGCTGTTTGCACAGCCGTACCGAACCTTATTTTATCGTTATCCCTATCACTCTCGCCTTGATCGCAAGCTCGGTGCGGCTCTGATATCCCGTTTTTTCAAGCATGGACCTGACGTGCGCTTTTACCGTGTTTTCGGATATGCCGAGCTCCTCCGCCACGGCGCCGTTCGTTGCACCCGTGGTGATGATGCGAAGCACCTCAAGCTCGCGCTCCGTGAATTCCGTGCTTTTGGCGAGTCCGAGCGTGACCTCGGGCAGTGTGTTCGGATAAACGCTTTCGTTCGCCATCGTTCTGTCCATCACCTCAAGTATCGTCTTCTCGTCCGTTTCCTTATACCAGAAGCTCTCCACACCTATTTTCTTCGCGCGGCTTATCCATGAATGCTCCGGCATTGACGTCACGGCGATTATTTTGACCGCGGGGTATCTTTCCTTTATCCGTTTCGCCGCGTCAAGACCGTTCGATCCGTCGTTCATCAGTATATCCATAAGTATCAGATCGACCGGATGCTTAAGCAGATAAACCTCCGCGACGTCCGCGCTCGAGAGCGAGAACGCAAGCTCGTATTTCTCCGAGCCTTGTATATAAAGCTCGAACAAATGGCGTGAAATAGCCTGATCGTCAACTATCATTACTCTTATTTTGCTCATTTCCGGTCTCCTTTACAAACAGAGTTTTATCGTAAGCTCAAAGCCGTTTTCCCATTCCGTGCTCATTTCTCCGCCTGCGCGGACGACGGATTTGCGAAGCGTAAGCAAGCCGCCCGTTTCAACGACGGGCTTTGACGGCGGACGGCCGTCGTTTTTTATTTTTACGGTGAAACAGCCGTTTTCGCTTTGCGAGCTTATATAAAGATTGCCGCCGTCCGCGTGCTTGACGGTGTTCGTCAGGCATTCCCTCACCGCCGCGGCGTATATCTTTTCGGTCACGCCGCCCTTCGGTATCTCCCCGTCAAAATGGAGCCTGACTCCGACCGCCTCAGCGGCGTCGGACAGCGCGGTCATCCTGTCGGCGGAAACGTCGGGCGCCGTCTCGCACCGCAGTACGGAAACTGTCACCCGCCAGAGCGTCGTCAGCGCCTCCCTGTCGCGCTCCTGCTTTCCGAGATACGAGCGGAGCGACAGGAGCGCTCTGCCCATATCGTCGTGTATCCTGATTTTCGCGTCGAGCAGTTCTCTGTCGCGGATTATCGCGTCCATTTCCCTGCTGTATGCGCGTATCTGCTCGTTCACCGTGCGCATATGCTCGTTTCTTTTCTGCATTTCAAGGCTTTTGCCGTACTGCTCCGTTACGTCGTACGCTATGCATTCGTCAAACCTCTCTTTTCCGTATCTCACCGAGCCCGTGCGCATATCCCATACGGTCTCATCCGGCAGTATCAGATACGTGCCGTCGCCCTTTGTTTCCGTTCTGCAGCCGGGGCAGAGTTTTTCCGCGCTTATATCCTTAAGCTGCTCCGTCCCCGTGAATTCCGCGCCGAGCGCGGCGTTTATTATGTGCTGCATTTTGCGGTTCATAAGAACGGACGCGCCGCTTTCATCGCTGTAGCATATACCGTCCGGCATTTCGTCAAGTCCCTCGAGCAAAGACGCCGGTGTGAGCGAGCGTTTTATTCTGATCCCCACGACGACAGTCACAGCCGCCGCTCCCGCCGCGGTAAGCGAAAGCAAAAGGATGAACGACCAAAGCGGCAAGGCTCCGAAAAGCGAGGAGAACGCGGATAAAAATCCGTCTGCGTTTTTTGAATTCACCGCGGCGTCAAAGTAAAACGACGACGTCAGTAAAATAAGTATAAACAATAAGTATGAAACAGCAAAGACGCGTCCGAGCTTCGATACGGCGAGCCGCACCAGTCCGAATATGCAGAACGAGAGCAGAACGAAGGAGATCACTCCGAGCACGCGCATCGAATCAAAGGAAAGCTGAGACAAAGTCATATCTTCGCCTCCTTTGAGCTCATGACGACGAAGAAACAGCCGTCGGAATGCTCCGTATCGAGGCTGAAACCGGCGTTTTCCGCTTTGTCGTAAAAGCTCTTGTCTATCACGGCGCTGCCGGCGGACGTTTCTATATAATACGAAAGTCCGCGCTCGTCTTTTTTGAGTCTGACAAAAACCGCGGAAACGGATCGAAGCGACGTCTCCGTCACCGCCTCGAGCAGCTCGTACATCAGAAGCATGAGCGAAACGGGCATCTCTATGCCGGACTGTATATCGGCGCAGCAGAATGCGCCGAGCAGACGCAGATACGTAAACGATTCGTTTACGCACAGAAACAGCTCGGAGCTGTCCGCAATGCTTTCCGCGGACGAAAGAAGGAGCAGATTTGAATACCGCTTGACGTACGCTCCGAGGATCCCCGCGTATTTCATCTCGCGGCAGAAGCCCGCTTCGTCGTCGGGCAGTCCGTTCAGTATCTCCTCTATCCTGTCAAGCTGAGGCTTCAGCGTCTTTGCGATACCGTCAAAAAGTCTGTTCTGTTCCGCGGTACGGCGGCGAGTCTCCTCAAGGCGCGACGCTTCGTTCAGAAGCGCGTTTTCCTCGTCAAGATAATCCCCGGTGTCCTTCAGCTCCGCGTCGAGCTTTATAAGCTCGCTCATATCTTCGGTCCAGTAGAAATGGCCGCCCGCCACGCCCCGGCTTTTCAAAAGCGTCGTTTTATCGGAAAGATAAACGGGCGACGTTTCCGCTTCTTTTATCTGATCCGGAGTCGGAGTCACGCCGTTGTTTGATTTTATGGCTACCCTGTATTTTTCGTCCGTAAGCCCCGCGTTTATGGACGAGGCGCGGAAAAACGAATCGTATTCTGAATTTGTCGGAATGGCGTGCGTCAGCGAAAGACTCTCCCAGAACGCCATAAAGAAAAGGCAGAAAAACTCGGGTACCTCGTACATCCTCTGCAAAACAAACTTCGTTTCATCCGTCGTTGCGTAAAGTATCACGTAGATCACGCCGAGAAGAACGACCGCCAGAGTATATCTTACGCGGTACAAAAATCTTTTTCCCTTGAGCTTTATGAAAAGCACGATAACGACGAGAAGGAGCATAAGCGCGGTAAATATCAGCGCCGCGAAATATACGGGTCCGTGCGTATATTCACCGTTCCAGCCGGCAAGACCGTTTTTGTATGAAAACGCGAGAAAATGAAGATCGTTTGTCATAACGAAGACGCACAGGATCGCGGCGGGTATCAGAAGAAGCTGAAAATACTTTGCGTCCTTCGCTCTTCCGTTCTGACCGATATGAAACGCCGCCATGAGCAGAAGATACGGGCAGATTATAATGGGGATATAATACGCGTACCATAAATACCGCGCCGCCGCGGCGTCCTGCCGCACAAACACGTATTTGATAAGCCTTGAAACGATAAAACAGACCATAAACAAAGCGGACGATATCAGATATCTTTTCATATATCCGTTCAAAAACCGCCGCTTCACGCTGTAAAGCCAAAAAAAGCAGATGAACACGTAAAAAGCGGATATGAATATCTGATAAGGAAAGCCCGAGCCGTACATAAGCATACGGAAAACACCCGCCGCGAGGACGGACAGTATAATGAACACGGGACCTCGCTTCATACATTTTCTCCGCTTTTATGTCTTTTTTATATAGAATACCACAAAACTGACAAAAAGTCAACACTTTTGCAATCTTGTGTGCATAACTTAAATATTGACAAATCACTATATTTGTGATATTATAAACAATGTAATATTATATATTGCCGTATCATACGGGGAAAAAGGTAAAAATGGAAAAAACAGATCTGAAAACTCAATTGAAGGAGGTCGCCCAGAGAATAAAGACTCTGCGCGAGATAATGGGCATCTCCGAAGCCGATATGGCGGAGCTTACAGACACCTCGCTTGACGAATACAAAAGCTTTGAATCGGGTACAAAGGACTTCAGCTTTACTTTCATCTATAAATGTGCAAATCATCTTCACGTCGACCCGACGGACCTCATCCGCGGCGAGAGCCCCACGCTGTCCAACTATTCTCTCACGAGAGCCGGAGAGGGCTTGCCGATAACGCGACGCAAGGGCTTTAAATACATAAATATGGCGCCGCTTTTCAAGCAGAAGACGGCGGAACCGTTCTTCGTTGAGATGCCTTACAGCAAGGCGGACGCGGAGGGTGAAATACGCACCTCCACGCACGAGGGACAGGAATTTGACGTAATGCTTACCGGTCAGATGAAATTCCGCATAGGAAATCACTATGAGATCCTGAATCCCGGCGACAGCATATATTACAACTCCGCAAACCCGCACGGTATGGTCGCGCTGTCCGAAGAAGGCGCGACGTTCTACGCCATAATTCTGAAAAAGAACGAGTCGGCGGAGCCCGATAAATTTGAAAAGATAGTCACGGAAAGGCGCGCGAGAAGTTATGAATGCCCCGCCGCCGCGAAATTCATAGACACGCAGACTGATAAAGAGGGTATTTTAAGCGGGATATCGTTCAAGAACGAGGACAAATTCAACTTTGCCTTCGATATAGTCGACGCCATAGCCGACAGGACGCCGGACAAGCTTGCCATGCTTCACCTCTCGTCCGATAAAACGGAGCGCCGCTTTACCTTCTCCGATATAAAGCGCGGCTCCGCGCGGGCGGCGAATTATCTCCTCTCGCTCGGCATCAGAAAAGGAGATACGGTGATGCTCGTTATGAAGCGTCACTATGAATTCTGGTTTGCGCTGACAGCCATCCACAAAATAGGCGCGATAGCCATACCCGCGACAAATCAGCTGATGAAGCATGATTTTGAATACCGCTTCAAAGCCGCGGACGTAAAGGCTGTAATCTGCACGGGCGACGGAGATACGGCGGAGCAGGCGGAGCTTGCAGCCGCGGGCTTCCCCGGACTTATAAAGATAATGACGCACGGAAAACGCGACGGCTGGCTTGATTTCGACTCATATAAAGAATTCTCAGACGTATACGAAAGAACGAAAGACACGCCCTGCGGCTTCGACCCGATGCTGATGTTCTTCACCTCCGGCACAACGGGATATCCGAAGATAGCGATGCACGATTACCGTTATGCGTTAGGTCACTACATAACCGCAAAATACTGGCACAACGTAAATCCGGACGGACTTCACTTCACAATATCCGACACGGGCTGGGGCAAAGCGCTCTGGGGCAAATACTACGGGCAGTGGATGTCGGAGGCGCCGATATTCACGTACGATTTCGACCGCTTCCACGCGGACGATATACTTCCGCTCTTTGCAAAATATCATATAACAACGTTCTGCGCGCCGCCCACGATGTTCAGGTTCTTTATAAAAGAGGATCTGTCAAAGTACGATCTGTCGTCGCTTGAGTATTCCACGACGGCGGGCGAGGCGCTGAACCCCGAGGTGTTCGAGCAGTGGAAACGCGCGACGGGACTCAACATTATGGAGGGCTTCGGTCAGACGGAAACTACGCTGTCCGTCTGCAATCTCGTCGGCACGACGCCGAGAGTCGGCGCCATGGGACGTCCGAGCCCGCTGTACGACGTCGACGTCATAAACGAGGAGGGACAGAGCGTTCCTATAGGCGAGACGGGCGAGATAGTGATAAAGCTTGACAAGGGTCGTCCCTGCGGTCTGTTCATGGGCTACTACAAGGACAAGGAAAAGACGGACGCCGCGTTTGAGGGCGGCGTGTACCACACGGGCGACACCGCGTGGCGCGATGAAAACGGGTATCTCTGGTACGTGGGAAGGACGGACGACGTCATAAAGTCCTCCGGCTACAGAATAGGTCCGTTTGAGATAGAAAGCGTTATAATGGAGCTTCCCTACGTTCTTGAATGCGGCGTGACCGCAGTTCCGGACGAGATACGCGGGCAGATAATCAAAGCCGTGGTCGTTCTCGTAAAGGGCAAGGAAGGCACGGAGGAGCTTAAGAAGGAAATACAGAAATACGTTAAAGAGCATACGGCTCCGTACAAATACCCGAGGATCGTGGAATTCCGCGATACGCTTCCCAAGACCATAAGCGGAAAGATAATCAGAAACAAGCTCCGTTAGAAAAGAGGAAGTAAATGAACGATAAAAGACAGTATGACGCGCCGCCCGAAAATCTGATATACGGCAGAAACGCCGTATCGGAGCTGTTGAAAAGCGGCAGGGATATAGACAAGATACTTTTACAGAAGGGACAGAGAGAAGGCTCCATAACGACGATAGCCGCCCTTGCGATAAAAAACGGGATAACCGTCGTGGAGGTGGAAAAGCAGAAGCTTGACAGACTTTGCGCAGGCGGCGTCCATCAGGGCGTATGCGCGTACGCGTCGGCGGCTGAATACGCGGAGCTTGACGATCTTTTCAAAGCCGCGGAGGAAAAGGGTGAGGAACCGTTTTTCGCGATAGCGGACGGGATAGAGGATCCGCATAATTTAGGCGCTCTGCTCCGCTGCTGTGAGTGCGCGGGCGTACACGGGCTTATAATACCGAAGCGCCGTTCGGCGACGCTCGGCGCCGCGGCAGCAAAAGCGTCCGCCGGCGCTCTGGCGTACGTCCCGGTCGTCAGGGTATCCAATATCGCCGCTACCGTAAAAGAGCTCAAGGAGCGCGGCGTCTGGTGTTACGCGGCGGAAGCCGGCGGTCAAAGCATATATGAAACGCCGCTTGACCGCGCGTCCGCTTTCGTTTTCGGCTCCGAGGGCGACGGAGTTTCAAGAATTGTAAGAGAAAATTGTGATTACACGGTGAGCATACCCATGTTCGGCAGAATAAACTCGCTTAACGTATCGTGCGCCGCCTCCGTTATACTCTCTTACGCCTCAAAAGTAAAACATTCCTTGTAAGAAAGGCAGGTCTCACATGGAAAACAAGAATAAAAAAGATATGTCGGTAGACGATCTCGTCAAACAGCTCAAGCTCGTGCTTGACATAGACGAGGATGACGACGGAAAACCGACGGACGTTCCCGAGGATGAAATAACAGCCGATATCGAAACGGAAGATGAGGAACCGTCCGAGCCGATGACCGCGGAAAAAGCGGAAACGATATCCGACAAGGTCAAACTCCTCGACCAGTTTTTCGAGGAGGAGGAAAACAAAAAGAATAAAAAGAAAAACCGCTCCAAAGTACGCGAGCCGAAGGAAAAGAAGAAAAAGAAAAAACAGGACGACGACGATCTTATCCTCAAGACCTTCGAGGGCGAAAAGGACGATGACGGCGATATCAAAAAAGATCAGCTCAGCTCGTTTGCGGACGAAATAAGCGATATGTTCTCCGATCCCGATGAGGACGCGACGAAAGCCGTACCGGAGATCAGGCAGGAAAAGCCGGAAGAAAAAGCGCCGGAAAAGAAAGAAGAGACAAAAACGCCCGATATCGACAGCGTTATGGCGCCCGTGATAGCGGCGATCAGAAATAAAGACTCAAAGGAAAAGACGGAAGAAAAACCGGAAGAAAAGCCGGCAGACGAGGCGCCGGATTTCCGTACCGAGATCATAACGGAAGACGACGATATAAAGACGTTTGACGAAAAAGCCGGAGTGGACGAAGAAGACGAAGAAATAAGCCCGTTCGTCACAGACGCAGCTGAGCCGGAAAATGACGGCGGCGACGGGGACGACGGTATGACAAAGCAGTTTTCATCTCCCGCCGCAAAGACAGAGGAAGCGACCGTCGTGCTCGAACGTGAGGATAAATACGACGAATCGCCCTCGATCGTGGAAGAGACAAACGATATAGACGATTTCAACGTATTCTTTGAGGATATACACCCGGAAAAAACGGACGGGTATACCGTCTCCGAGGAGGCGATAATGGACGCCTTCGGCGAGAGGCAGGAGACGCCCGAGAAAAACCCCGTAAAGAACAGAAACGATCTGTCCGTTTCAAGCATCGAGGAGGAGCCCGAGCCGGAAGAGGAGGAACAGAAGGCCGCCGCCGCGGGCTACGACGAGTTTACGTCGTACGATCAGAGAAAAACGTTTCTTGACGGCTTCAAAAAGAAATTCGTTTCTCTCAGGTTCTCAATGATACTGTCGTCCGTATTTGCGGCGCTCGTGCTGATATACGAATGTCTGTCGTTTGCGGGAGACAAATTCCCGCGGTTCTGCTCACCCGCGGAAAACCCGTCGGTATTCATACTCATAGATCTGCAGCTGTTTGCGATCTGCGCGATATTCGCGGTAAATTACGTGATAACGGGCATAAAGGGCTTGTTCTCCGGAAAAGCCAACATATGCTCGCTCGGAGCGCTCTCCGTTATTATCACGTTCGTTTACGGCATAATCTCCGCAATAACGGCAAAACCGGTCCTGCATCCGGTTATGTCCGCATCCGCGCTCTGCGTGGTGCTTATGCTCGCGGCGGAATACAGATGCGTCAAGCGCGATACGCTCAATTTCAGGATCATATCCGGCGGTTCCGCAAAGCCGAAATTCGTGTTTGAAACGTATACCCCGGGCAAGAACTCGCCCGAGGAAAAAGAGTTTTACGATTATATACCCGAAAACGCATCCATGCTGCGCGTATCAAAAACAGGATTTGTGCGCGGCTTTGTAACGTCAAATCTCAAAAACTCCGCGTCAAAGGGATACATAAATCTTATGTTCCCGGTTATAGCGCTCATATTCGCCGCGGTGCTTGCGATAGTCCTTATCTGGAAAAAGGATATGTCCTCCGCGGTCAACGCCGCATATACGGCTTCTGCGTTATGTATGCCCGCGGCGGTATTCACCGCGGTGACGCTTCCGTCGTTTTCGGGCGCCAAAAAAACGTATTCCGACGACAGCTGCGTCGTGAGCGAGGCGGCGGCTGAGCAGTACGCGGACGCTTCCGTCGTAACGTTTGAGGACAGCGACGTTTTTCCGCCGTCACTTGACAAAATAACGTCCGTAAGACTTTACAACGACAGCAGGATGGACCATATAATGTATACCCTGACAAGCCTTTTCAGAAAAATAGGCGGACCGCTTCTCACGATATGTGAAAACGCGGCAAAGGAATACAAGGAGTTTTCTTCAAACGTCTCCATTGACAACGCGGTGGAAGGCGGCATTGAGGCGACGGTAGACGGACAGAAGGTGTTCCTTGGCTCCGCGCTCTATATGGGAAGCAAGCTCGACCCGAAATACCGCACTGACGACAGACAGTATGAGGGCAACGAAAAGAGCCGCATAATGTATATGATAATAAACGACGTTGTGGCGGCGAAATTCTATATAGAATACGAGATGGACAAGGATTTCGTATCCGATATCAAACAGCTCTCTACCTCGACGCGCTGCGTCGCCATAAGAACGCTCGACCCGAATATAGATTCCAGGCTTATAAGAAGCTATCTCGACACGGACATATATCACTGCAAGATCATGCGCACGAGAGAAAACGAGCGCAGGACAAAGGTAAGCAAGAGCAGCCGCGGAGCGGTCGTTTCGAGAAACAGCATAAAAGCGCTTCTCCGTTCTCTGCTTCTGTGCGACAAAATGGTGTATTCTTCAAAAATAAATATGATAATATGCTTTTTGTCCGTAATAATAGGTCTTATATTCAGCGCGTTTATGATATTCACGCAGACGTTTGACACCATAAACGTACTGCACGTTCTGGGATATCAGCTTCTTCTCTGCGCCGTGATACGGCTTGTGACAAAAATAAACATTTAATAAAAAAGGTGCTGTCTGACCGCAAAGGTCAGACAGCACCTTATATCGCTTATTTTATATCATTGATTTTGTCGCCTACCTGCGTAAGATATCTTGTGCAGAGCTCTATCAGCGCGTTTCTGTCTTCCTCGTCCCAGCCCGTAAGGACTTCGTTTTCGATATCCATTACCTTTTTTACGGTCTGCTCGGAAAACTCAGCGCCCTTTTTCGTAAGCGTCACGGTCTTTTCCGGATTGCGCGCCACCGTTATGCACTCAAAAGACAAAAGCTTGTTCAGCGCGTTTGAAAGCGACATACGCGTAAGTCCCGATTTTTTGTACAACTCCCCTTTTCCGCAGGAGCCTCCGTTCTGACAGAGTATGTACAGCGTTATGTGTTCCGCGTCGGTCAGACCCATGCGAAGCGTCGCCTCGTGGTACATAGTGTACATCCTGCTCAATAACGTTGCAATTCCCAAAACCATTTTTTTACCCCCGATGATACTTGCTGACTCTGTTTATTATAAACCTTTGAATAAAGTTTTTTCTACCGTTTTTTTTTAATAATATAATGTTTTTATAATAATTCTTTATGAGATACGAGGTCTGTAAAATGAAAACCGTAATATGCCCGTCGCTTATGTGCGCGGATCAGCTGCGGCTGTATGACGAGATAAACGCGCTGATGACCGCAGGCGCGGATATGCTGCACATAGACGTTATGGACGGCGAATTTGTGCCGAACATACAGATAGGGACCGAGACCGTAAAGGCGATAAAGCGTGAATTTGATATTCCGCTCGATCTTCATCTGATGATAAATTCGCCCGAGAGAAAGCTCGGTTACTTCGATTTCGGAGAAGGCGACTGCGTGAGCGTCCATTACGAGACGACGCCGCACCCGGCGCGCGCCGCGCAGCAGATACGGGAGACCGGCGCAAAAGCCCTGCTCGCGCTCAATCCCGCGACGCCTCTTTCCGTGATATCCGACGTGGTAAGCTGTTTTGACGGAGTGCTTATAATGGCGGTGAACCCCGGTTATTCGGGACAAAAGCTGATTCCGGAAACGCTTTTAAAGATAAAGGCGGCGAAAACGCTTCTTCCGGACGGATATCTGATAGAGGCTGACGGAAACGTCAGCTTTGATAACGCCGGAGTAATGGTAAAAAACGGCGCGAATATGCTTGTCTGCGGAAGCTCAAGCGTGTTTTCGCACGAATCAGACTATAAAACCTCAATAGAAAGGCTTAAAAATCTATGAAAAACAAGTATTTACCGTTTGACAAGATCGATCTTCAGGGAGGCTTCTGGGGCAAAAAGCAGCAGCTTATACGCAGCGTGACGCTCGACGCGGTGTACGACCGTTTCAGCGATACGGGGCGTATCGGCGCGTTTGAGATGAACTACAAAGAGGGAGATCCTAACCGTCCGCATTTCTTCTGGGATTCCGACGTGGCGAAATGGATGGAGTCCGTCGCTTACCTGACGGAAAAAGAAAAAATGCCGGGGGAGGAAGCGCGCGTAGATCATCTGGTCGACTGCATAGAGCGCGGAAGGCTTGACAACGGCTATTTCAATATTTATTTTGAACAGCTTGATCCGGATATGATATTCAAAAACCGCGACTGGCACGAGCTTTACTGCGCGGGACACCTGCTTGAGGCGGCGATAGCGTATTACAAAGCTACCGGAAAGAAAAAATTCTTAAGCCTTATGACCGATTACATGGAGCTGATAGAAAAGGTATTCGTAAAAGAAAACAGCGCCGGTTTCTCCTCGCCCGGACACGAGGAGCTTGAGCTTGCGCTCGTGAAGCTGTACGATCTGACGGGCGACAAGCGCTGGCTCGATTTGTCGATGCATTTTGTAAATATGCGCGGAAACGGGACAAAGCCGGGCAGTGACAGCGCGCATTCCGACTACAACCAGGATCACCTGCCGGTAAGAGAGCAGTTCACCGCCGAGGGGCACGCCGTACGCGCGTGTTATCTTTACAGCGCCATGGCGGATCTCGCTCTGCGCTGTGACGACGCGGGCCTGAAAACTGCTTGCGAGCGGTTGTTTGACAACATATCGGAGCGCAAAATGTATATAACCGGAGCAATAGGCTCCACCGCCGCGGGCGAGAGGTTTGAGGGAGATTTCGTCCTGCCAAACGACACGGCGTACGCCGAAACGTGCGCGGCGCTGGCGCTCGCCTTATTCGCGCGCCGTATGTCGCTTATGTACGACGACGCAAAGTACGCCGATACAGCGGAAAAAGTCATATATAACGGTTTCTTAGCGGGACTTTCGCTTGACGGAAGATCGTTTTTCTACGAAAACGCGCAGGAAATAAATCTCGCCGAACGCAAAAAACGCCCCGACACGCATTTTCCGATCACCGGTCGCGTGGAGGTCTTCGGCTGTTCGTGCTGTCCGCCGAACGTCACGCGCTTCATACCGTCGATCGCCGATTTTATGTACGCGTATAACGACGATACGGTCTTCGTAAACCAGTATATGAACTCAACGGCGCATTTTGACGGATTTGATATAGAGCAGGAAACGGATTATCCTTTTGACGGGGATATAAAAATATCCGTCACGGCGGATAAACGAATCGCTCTG
>CACZOH010000213.1 GCA_902782785.1 uncultured Ruminococcus sp.
ACGGGACTCGGCAGAAACACGGTATCGGCGAGGCTGATGCGGGCGCGCAAAAAGCTCGCGGAAAAACTAAATGAAAGAGGGTATAAGGTATGAAATCCACGGATATACTGACGGCGCTCGGCGACGTCAGCGAAAGATACAAAACAGAGGCGGATGAGGAGAACGCGGATAAGATATTCAAAAAGAGTGAGAAAAAAGGCGCAGGCTTACGCGTATTCAAATTCGTGCTGTCGGGCGCGGCGCTGCTCGGATTAGCCGCGTTTATCGCGGTAAATCTGTCTATAAAATACTCCGGCGACCCGAAAAACATAGCATCCACCGGCACAACGACGGAATCGGATGTACCGACAAGTCCGGAGACGTGTAATTACGGCTTAATCTGGGAAGATTATATTTTTCGCAGAAATGAAGACGGAGAGCTTAAAAAAATCAATATACACGACGGCAAAGAGTCGTTTGTATGCCCGGTCGAAGGCTGCACGCATAATAATAAGAGCTGTCCTCTCTACGGGCTGTTCTCGTGGGCGGCTATAGGTAATACGTTTTACTACGTAGTACAAGATTACGATGCAAACGAGACCACGTTATACGCATTTGACGTCGTATCGGGTGAAACTGAAACCGTCAAGAAGTATCAGGGCATGCAAAGCATTTTATATGCTTATGAAGAAAGGCTTCTTATGAGCTACGCACCGTCGTGGGACAGACACTCTTCCGGTTACTATTTATGGTATGACGTAAAGACAGGGCAAACAGATGAGCTTGACAGCAGATATATAGGACACGGATATCTGCTCAAATGGGTGATAGATGACCGCATGGTATGGTGTCAGGTCGTCAACGACGACGGAACAGACGGTACTCATGAATACTACGACACAAATCTTAAAGGTTTAGACTACAGAAAGCACGATTTCGGAAACTACTACGGCAATCATTACAGAATGGTGCTTGAGACCGATGAAGAAGGCAATCAGCACTATAATATGTACGTGACGCTTGCCGGGGAAACGGAAGAAAAGCTGATTTTGACCGATATGGATATGCCCCTGTTTACCGAGAACAAAATAGTCTATACCAAAACAGTACCGAAAGAAGAAAGAAGAGTCGCGTACGTTGAGGAAGACACGGGCAGAAAAGTATACGATCACAGCAACGGCGACGTATACGTAATGGATCCGGACGGATCAAACGCACATCTGCTTTTCCATACCGACGAGTGCATTATGGAAATGCAGGATAGCAACTCAGATATGTGGCTCGTATCCGGAGACTGGTTCGCCATAACCGCGGAAACGTATAAACAGTATAGGGGCATCCTCGGTAAGCTCATAATAGCAAACGTCAACACCGGGGAATTCGTTGTAGCGCATACAGACGATTGATCCTCTTATAGAACTGCGCCTTATCGCTCAGATCATCCTAATAAACGGTAAGGCGCAGTTCAATTCGCTTTATAAAAAACGGACGACCATCGGTCGTCCGTTTTCATTTTTGCAAATTATATCTGATATCCGTAGGGCGGGGGCTTGCTCCCGCCGCCTTTTTTCGCAAATCATATCTGTTCATCCGTAGGCGTCGCCCCTACGATTTTATTCCCCCGGCTTCCCCTCAATCCACAGCTGTCTTACGTGCTCGTAGACCTCGTCGGGCAGGTCAACCTCGCCGTAAGACGTTTTGGGGAGCAGATCGTCGCCTTCGGCTATTTTTTTGTTCGTGCATTTGTTGTCGTGTCTGTACGCCTCGCGCACGGCGGGGTCGCGCAGATCCGGTATTTTCTGCGGCGTATTGCCGTCAAGCACGGAGCGGTACGCAAAAATACCGCAAAGCCCCATAGATACCGCCGTATAGACGTCTATCGACCATTCAAGTCCCTCGGGCCTCCCTAAGATCTTCTGTATGAAGAAGTGCGTCGGGTAGAAATCCGAGCCGCCGTGACCCTGGAAATTCTTTGCGTACTCCGCGGCTATCTTCGGCACGGGTTCATAGTCCTCCCACGCGCCGACGCAGACCTTGTCGCTTTCGCGGTAAACGTATAAAGGCTTGTTTACCGCCTGTCTGCCGGTCTCCATCATCCCTTTGCTTCCGTACAGCTCATAGTTGACGCTCCCGGGTTCGCGTTTCAGATGACCGTGGACGCTCTTCATCACCGCGCCGTTCTCGAGCACCACCATTTCCACTCCCGCGCCGAAATACGCGCCGAGCCGCTTCATATCCTCGTGCGGCGGACATTCAAAGCCGACGACGGACACGGGACGAAGCCCTGTCATTGCGATGAGCGGACCGACGGAATGAGTGCAGTAGTACGTGCAGTAAAGGTTGTTCCTCCAGTGATCGCGCTCGCCGTACGTTATCTGCGGCCAGATGCCCGCGCAGTCGTGTATATACTCGCCCTCTCCGTACGTGACCTTTCCTATATCGCCCTTTTTGTATCTCTGCCACATTTCAAACGTGTGGAGCATATAGCAGTAGTTTTCCGCGTAGGAATAAACAAGCCCCGTTTTTTCAACCGCCTCGATCAGCTCCACCGCCTGCGCTGTCGTCTCGCACGGAAGCACCTCGGACAAAACGTGCTTCCCGGCGTACAGGCATTTAACGGCGTATATCGCGTGCTCCGTCGCGTAGTTTGCAAGGACGACCGCGTCCATATCGTGTTTGATGAATTCGTCAAAGCTCTCGTACAGAGCCACGTCAAGGCCGTGCGCCTCCGCTTTTTCCCTTACCTGTGAAAGAAGCGGTGTGTATTTATCACACACCGCTACCAGTTCAGCGTCAGGGTGATCAAGCAGAACGTCTATCATCGTCTGTCCGCGGTAACCGCCGAAAACTCCAATCTTAAGCTTTCCGGACATTTGCTTTCACCTCTTTATTTGATTTTATTATTCTTCCGTTTCCTCAACGGGCAGATAGTTCTTGTAGTTCTTAAGGCTCATCTTCGTTATGTTCTTGAAGTTGTAGTACGTGTTCTTTATACCGGAGAGCTCCTTGCTCGCCATATAGAAATCACGGTAGAATACGAGCGGTATTATAGGCATATCCTCCATGAGCTTCTTTTCCGCCTCGTATACCTTGTCGTTTCTTTCACGGGTGCCTTCCTCCAACGCCGCCGCCGCTTCTATTATCTCGTCGTACGCGGGATCTGAATATCCGGTCACGTTGGGCTTCGGATCGTAGTTGTGGTGCTCCGTATCGAGCGCCGTGCCGGAATAGTATATGGAGAACGGGGCGACCATATGGAACGGTCTTACGGAATACGCCTGCCAGTCGGTGTAAAGCACGTCGTAGCTGCCCTCGTTGAACATTCTCTGATACTGGTTGCGTCCTCTTTCGTCAAGCGTGACCTTGAAGCCGAGCTTCTCCCACTGCTCTTTTACGTACGCCGCCATTCCCTGCTCGTCGTTGTTTATCGCCGCCGTGGAGTTGTTCTGTCTTACGAGCAGCTTTATGTCGCCGCCGCTGACGCCCGCAGCCTTGAGCGCGGATTTAGCCTCGTCTATATTGGCGTTGACGTCTATGACGCTGCCGTACTGCGCTCTGTACGAGGTGCCTCTGCCCGTGTCGAACACCTTGTTCGGTATGAGTCCCGTTGCGGGAACGGAGCCGGTGATGTATTTCGCGATCTCGTTTCTGTCAAGCGCAAGCGACAGAGCGCGGCGGACGACGGGATTCTGTGTCAGCTCGCTGTTCGGGTTGAACATGAACGCGCCGACGGAGAAAGTGTCGTTTATCGTAAGCTGGTTCTGATACTGAGCGAACTGCTCGGCGTTCATACCGCCGACGTAGAACAGCGTGCCGTTGTTGTACGCCTCCATGACCTCGTCCATCGAAAACTCGTAATGGACTATTATCTTATAGGGCGTTACGTGTTTGTCGGGAGCCTCCTCAGCGTCGGGATTGGCGGAATAATACTTGTTTCTTTCAAGCGTCCATTCCTTTCCGAGCGTGTCCTCAAGCTTTCTTATGAAGAACGGACCGGAGCAGACGAGCGTAGTCGCCGTGGTCGCCCACGCGTTGCTGTATGCGGGCATACCGTCGTTGCCGTAGATTATCTCGCCCTTGTCGTCTACCTCGTAGGAGTTGACCTTGTTCTCGCGGAGCGGGACGAGCATCGGGCTTGCGAGCACTTCGAGGAACTTGTCAACGTCTATATCCTTTTCAAATTCTATCTCTATCGTTTCGTTATCCGGCGCGGAAATGCCGAGTCTGTCGCGGGAGATATCGCCCGACTTGACGAGCTTGGCGTTCTTTATGTCAAAAAGCATTACCGCCGCGTCGCACGACGTGTCGGGGCTGAGTATACGCTTGACCGCAAATACAAAATCGTTCGCCTGCACCTTCGTGTTGTCGCTCCAGTAAGTCTGGCGGAGCGTAATGCGGAGCATGTATACGTTCTTTGAGGGATCCTTCTGATCCTCTTTCTTTATGTAATCATATCTTTTGCAAAGCGCCTTTTCCACCTTGCCGTCGGCGTTCATTCTGAAAAGACCCTCGTACAAAAGTCCGAGAAGCTCGACCGCCTCTCCGTTGGCGTTCAGCCTTGACAGGAATTCACCGCTGGTGGTGTCGTATTCCACGGTCGACGCGTTCGTATAAGCGTAAAGCGGGTCAAAATTACGTATCTCCGAATTGAAAAGATACATATTGACTATTGCGCCCTTGTCGTCCTCATCGCGCGCGCACGAAGCAAATACTGCGACGGCGGTAACAAGACACAAAATCAAAGCGATTACTTTTTTCATTAAAGACCTCCGAACAGGATAAACCTGTGATTGATGTTGCCTTTCGGCTTTTTTACCACTATATTATATCATTAAAAAAAATATAATCAATACCGCAAACGTAAATTTTACATTTTTTTTATAATTTAAGATAATATTTGAGTAATTTATTGTATAATGTGACGAGCGTACACGGCGATTTCCCTGCAAAACAAAACGGGCGGGATACGCCCGCCCGCGTATGACGCCCGTTTATTATTGATTTTCGCTCAGGTATCTGAACGCGAAGGCGAGCGCCAGGGATACGGGAACGCCTATCGCAAACGAGATCAGACCGGCCTCCATACCGCCGATCACGCCGATCAGCGCGAACACGGCGACGCCCGCCGAGACGCCTATCATTATCTTTTTGTATCTGCCGAGAACGTACGCGAGCTTTTCCGACCTGACGGCGCGGTAAGCTGCGCTTACGGCGTATTCCGTAACGTACAGAAGAAACTGGAAAAACGTTTTGACGCCTTCAAGTACGGCGGTCAAAATCTCTTTTGCGGCTTCCTTTGTGCTGTATTCTCTTTTGTTATTTATACTGAATTCTCTTACGCTATCCATGATTTTTCTCCATATTTTACCGTTTTCGGTTATTTTCTGACCCTATTATACTACCTTTTTCGGTAATTGTCAATAGTTTTCGGAAAAT
>CACZOH010000214.1 GCA_902782785.1 uncultured Ruminococcus sp.
AAGCCGCGTCGTCTGGTCGTACAGAGTCTCCTGCTGTCCCCACCATTCGCTGCATTGCCAGCTGTCCGTCGCCATACCGAGAAAATACAGCGCGCTGTATTTTCCGTGAAGACTCAACGACCCGTCCGTGATCTTTTCCGTTTTTCCGTCCTTTTCATATACGCGGAACGGGATCCCGAGTACCGTCAGATCCTTGTTGGCGTTTTTGTTTTCCGCAAATTTATACATAATGACCTCCGTCATTTTATTTCAAATCCTTCTTACGGAAGTTCGGTTTTGTTCTGTTTGTTCTCAGAATAAAACAGGTGGTAATATCGCATCGGTCCGCTCATCCCGTAAAAACTGCCGAAAACGGCGTTGTAATTTATAATAATGAATTACATTTTATAAAAACCACCCTAATGTCTATGATACATATCTGTTTTGACCTGTTGTGAATGATATGTTAATATCTGTTCATATATCGGTTTTGTATCATACTATACGCCGTTTTTTTGTATAAAGCGCGGAGCAGGGGAACGGCGTAAAAAATAGTTTCGTTTGGTAAACTCAATTGACGGCAGCGCGTTCATTTACAGACTGAGTTAATGTGCGGAGCGTGTCTGCGGTTCGTACGGCGACGGATACTGATCCGGCGACCGAGCGCTCGACACGGTTATAACGTACGCTGTAAACAAAGGAGTCGACAAAACCGGCGGCTCCGATACAACAACGGAAGAAAAAAATAAACTTATTAAATGACGACGGACTTTCATTCCTGATATAGCGGTGTACGGATCAGAATACATAATAAAATGTAAAATACAGCCGTGATCCGAATTAGTCGATAAAATAGACAGTATGAGCAAACGGAGAATTGAGAGAGAATTTGACCATATTATACAAAATACAAATTTTGTATAATAATATGGGCGTTTTTAAGTAAAAACACGCGATTAAGACAAATACGCGCGGTTATGCCCGATCAAGGTATTTCCGCGCGTATTTTTATAATTTTCCTTAATGATACGTTTGTATTGATTTTAAGCCGGGATTATTTATCCGGTACTGTATTTGATACGCAGTTTTTGTTTTCTGTCTGACGCGTTTTTTAAAAATGATTTATCCGCCCGGCGAATCTCTTATGACCGATACCACGGTCACGCGGATTTTATAAGTCGATTCATTCATAGCTTCTGATTTATCGGCAGATTTATTATGATCAAGTATTCTTAATTTATTATAATTCCTTTGTTGTTTTTTTTGCGCGTTGCGTGTTTTATACGACGGCTAACCGAATCTGCCGTTTATTTGTCTGAATACAACTGTTTCCTCGTTCTTTTCAGAACCGCTTTAATCTCTATGTACTAATAAATCCCATAAGCTTATATAAAAACGACAACGCCAATTTGTTCACAATTTATGTGCAATTACGAATATAATATTACAATAATTATAATATATTGTTCATAATTACATTCTTTTGTGTTCAAATGCGTCTGCAACATCGGATAAAAGGTCTCTTATCGGCAAATGCTGAGGGCAAACGGACTCACAACCGCCGCATTTTATACAATCCAACGGATTTCCGTGACCGTTCACGATATTTGTTCTGTAATACATCTTTGTATTCCAACTGTGGAACGTCTCATAGGTATTATAAGCTGAAAACAGATCCGGTATCAGTATGTCGCACGGGCATTGATTTTGTTCAATACAGTATTTACAGCCTGTACACGGTATTCTGTTTTGCTTTTTGAATATATCACAGACTTTTGTTACCGCTTCAAATTCACGCTCGTCAAGCGGCTTGAAATCACGCATTGACGATATATTATCAGCCATTTGTTCATTATTGCTCATTCCGGACAGTACCATTGCGACCTGCGGGAAGCTTCCGGCAAATCTCACGGCGTAGGACGCGTTTGAACCTCCGTTCAGTTCACGCAGTATCTTATCCGCGCTCTCGGGCAGATTTACAAGACTGCCGCCCTTAACGGGTTCCATTATAATTACGGGCTTGTTATACTTTTCACATACTTCATAGACCTTAGCGCTTTGTACCGCATTGTCGTTATAATCAACGTAATTGAACTGTATCTGCACTATTTCTATTTCCGGATGTTCGGATAATATCATATCGAGCACGTCCGCGGTATCGTGAAACGAAAGGCCAAGGTGGCGTATGTATCCCTGCTTTTTAAGCTCAAAGCACGTTTCATAAGCTTTATATTCCTTATATTTATTATAATTATTCCGGTTCTGCGCGTGCATAAGATAAAAGTCAAAATATGTAACGCCGCACAGCTGCAGTTGGCTTTTGAAAAACGGTATTATTTCCTCGTTACTGTTAAAATAAGTATCCGACAGCTTGTTTGTCAAAAGAAATTTATCGCGGCTGTATCTTTTTGATACGCAGTCGCGTATAGAAGTTTCGCTCTTGCCGTTGATATAACCGTGCGCCGTGTCAAAATAATTAAAGCCTGCGGCTATAAACGCATCTGTCATTTCGCAAAACTGTTTCAAGTCAACCTCATCGCCTGTCATAGGCAGTCTCATACAGCCAAAGCCGAAATTGCCGTTGATCTCTTCAAAAAATCTGTTTTTTTCCATTTTATTAATCTTCCGTCATTATGGTTTATTAAATATCGTTTGTATTTTTTCTTTTTACGTATTCCGAAAGCGTCAACGCCGCATCGTGACCCAATTTTGAAAGTCCCATGGCGCTGAAATGACCGCCTACGTAAGGATTCATATATTCCGGCATTTCATTCAAACGCGTCGCTTCATCAGTCAGCATCAGAAACAAACCGTCCGTTTCGCACGCTCTGTCCTGTGCTTTTATTATTTCATCATCTCTTTCATCGTTTGTAAATCTTCCGACGCGGATGACGCCGAAACGGGATATACCCAAATCGGATTTCAGTGCGTGCGCTAATTGTATGATCTCTCTGAAATACGTTTCCGCATCCTTTGATATTATCGCGTCACTCTCGCCCTGCAGCCATACGATATAAACGTCGCCCGAAAAGTCTTTTGTTTTATTTATCGCGGCTTTCGCTTTTTTTACTATGATATCATAGCCTTTACCGGCAGGCATAAAGTAATCTATCGTCTCCGCACCTTTAGCCGCGCCGACTGCAGTCACTTCTCTGCCCGTCTCTTTTGTATATACGCGGCAAAACTCCGGTATGAGCGACGTGTTTCCGTAAGCGGAGCCGCCTAAAGCGTGCTTTTCGTGCCACGTCATACCCATATAATCCTCGTACGCGACGCCTGCTGTACCGTCATATAAAAGGTTTTCTCCAAACGGGTCGCAAAGTGGGACGAGAGCGTCCGTCGCATACTTGTATTCATACGCGTGCGGTACGACGGAACTGTCAAGCAGTTTTTCCGTCTGTCCCTCCATATTACTCTGACCCGAAAAAATTATAACATCCGTCATTTTATCTTATAAGAAGCGTCTTTACGTTTTTGCCTTTTTTCGCATCGTCAAAGGCTTTATTCGTATCTTCTATTTTATAAAAAGTGCCGAGACTCAACACGGTTTTTTGAAGCTTTTCATTTTCCGACAAAAACTTCAGATATGCTTTTACGTCGCAAACCGAATACTGAGATGAACCGATCATCCGCAAAGCCTTGAATGTGATGAGCTGAGGTTGTATTTCAACGCCGCCGCTGTTGCTGTACTGTCCGGGAATCAGATAAACGCCGCGGTTTCTCAGTATATTCATACCCTGCGGTACCGCCGACGGCGCTCCGGAAGCCTCAAAACAAAGGTCAACACCGAGTCCGTTGTTTTCAGCCTGAAGCTTTTTCGTTATTTCGTCCTTTCCGTCCCTGTCTAAATTGAGCACCTCGTCCGCACCGAGCTTCAGAGCCAGCTCTTCCCTTTTCCGGTTGTTTCCGGCGGTTATCGCGTAGATCTTTTTGACCTTTTCGGATTTCAGATACATAACGGCAAAACAGCCTACGGGACCGAGCCCCTGAACGACCGCGACCGTGTTTTCATCCGTTTTGATATTCGCGCGCTTCGCAAGTTCAAACGCGTGTATGACCGTTGGTCCCGGGCACGCGAAAACCGCAGCCGCTTTTGCATCTACGTTTTCGGGTATTTTTATAAGGTTTGATAACGGCGTATAGTTTACCTCGGCAAAGCCGCCGTAAAGATACGGCGCCTCGTCTATGCTTCCGCCGTTCGTCACCTTCATATTGACGCAGTTTGCGTCGTCTCCCGTTTTGCATAAAAGGCATTCGCCGCACGGGACGGCTATATCCGCTATAACGTTGTCGCCTGCCTTTAAACCGTACTTTGCGGCTTCTTTTTCGTCACATTCGACGAGCTTGCCGACAAATTCATGTCCTATGACCGTAGGCGGCTCGACAAACAGAGTTCCGCGGTGAAAATGTATATCGGTACCGCAAACTCCGCTTGCGATGAGCTCGCTTTTGCCGTACCCGGACGGCGTTTTTGTTATCTCAAATTCACGTATTTCAAACGGTTTTTCGGGTCCCGTAAACACAGCGGCTTTTGCTTTCATAAATATCTCCTATTCAATATTCGTTATAAAATATTTACCGTATATTTCTTTGATTTTGTCAACAGTTTCTTTCGTCGGAGGTACTGTATTCTTATATTTATAATCAACGCCGAGCGCTTCGTATTTTGAGCTGCCGAGACGGTGAAACGGCAAAAGATCCGCGTATTCAACTTTTGCTGTAAGAAGATCGCGGCAGATATCCTCACACTCTTTATCACCCGTATTGAAACCCGGGATCAGAGGGATACGCGCGTGCACGTTTTTCCCCGAAGCTATAAGCTTCTTGAGATTATCAAGGATTAAGCTTTTATTTCCTTTTATTACGGTATCATATAAGACGCCGTTTGCTGTCTTATAATCAAAATAAAACGTGTCAACGTACGGTGTAACGCAGTAAAACAGTTCATACGGCACACAGCCCGCCGTATCGATTATAACGTCAACGTCTTTTTCTTTAAGCTTGCGCGACAGCTCTCCCGCGCCCTCGGGCTGCAGCATCGGCTCGCCGCCGGAAAGCGTCACGCCGCCTCCGCTTTGTCTGTAATACTCAATATCCTCAATAACGTCGTTAACTATATCGTCAGTATCCGTCATTTTACCGTATGATATCATTTTGCCGGTCTTATATAAAAGCGTCTGAGGCTCTGCGGATATATTTTCCGGATTATGACACCAAGGACAGCGGAGATTACAGCCCTTTAAAAACACCGTTGTCCTTATTCCGGGACCGTCGCCCGTTGAAAAGCGCTGTATACAGGATACGTTGAGCTTCATACCGGCTGCTGCTGAGTCCTGCTCAGTATATCCTCCTGAACTTCTCTTGCGAGCGTTACGTATACGGCGGAAAATCCCGACACGCGAACTACAAGCGAAGGATATTTATCGGGATGCTCCATTGCGTCTATAAGCACCTCGCGGGAGGTCGAGTTTATCTGTATCTCCTGACCGCCGCGGCTGAAATAAACGCGTATGAGCGAAAGCAGTTTTTCACGTTTTCCGTCTTCAAACGCTGACGGTGAGAACTTCTGATTG
>CACZOH010000215.1 GCA_902782785.1 uncultured Ruminococcus sp.
AAAGAAAAAACGCGAGGTGTTCGAGAACGCGAAGCACGCTCAGCTCCACGTTCAGATACCCGATTTCATAACCGTAGGCGAGCTTGCGTCCCGTCTTAAGGTCACCGCCGCCGAGGTGGTGAAGCGCCTTATGATGATGGGCTCCATGCTCACGGTAAACGATACCGTCGATTACGACACCGCGTATCTCATAGCGGACGATCTCGGCGTCGTCGTCACAAAAGAAGTCGTCGTCACGATAGAGGAAAAGCTGTTTGACGAGACGGAGGACACGCCCGATCAGCTGAAGGAAAGAGCGCCTGTCGTCTGCGTCATGGGTCACGTTGGCCACGGCAAGACCTCGCTTCTTGACGCGATACGCCACACGCACGTCACAAAAGGCGAGGCGGGCGGTATAACTCAGCACATAGGCGCTTACCGCGTGAAGATAAACGGACGCGACATCACGTTCCTTGACACGCCGGGACACGAGGCGTTCACAGCCATGCGTCTGCGCGGCGCGATGGCGACGGATATAGCCGTTATAGTCGTAGCGGCGGACGACGGTATAATGCCGCAGACCGTTGAGGCGATAAACCACGCCAAGGCCGCGGGCGTCACGATAATCATAGCGATAAACAAAATGGATAAGCCGCACGCGAATCCCGACCAGGTAAAGCAGGAGCTTATGAAATACGACTTAACGCCCGAGGAATGGGGCGGCGACGTTATCTGCGTCCCCGTATCCGCGCTGACGGGCATGGGCATAGACGATCTGCTTGAAAACATACTTCTCGTAGCGGACGTCAAGGAGCTGAGAGCAAACCCGAACAGAGCCGCAAAAGGTATCGTCATAGAGTCGCGTCTTGACAAAGGCAAGGGTCCGGTCGCAACGGTCCTCGTTCAGAACGGTACTCTGAACAGCGGAGACACCGTTATAGCGGGAACAGCCGTCGGACGCATCCGCGCAATGAAGAACGACAGAGGAGAAAACGTAAAGACCGCGGGTCCATCCGTCCCCGTTGAGATCATCGGTCTGTCCGACGTTCCCTCCGCCGGCGACACGTTCGACGCGGTAGCAGACGAGCGTATGGCGCGTGAGCTTGCCGAACAGCGCAAGGCAAAGGAAAAAGAAGCCGAGCTCGGCAGCAGAACGAGAGCGACGCTGGAAGACTTTATGTCGGACGAGCGCGCGGGCATGAAGGAGCTGAAGCTGATCGTCAAAGCGGACGTCGGCGGCTCGGCGGAGGCGGTGTGCGCTTCCCTGTCCAAGCTGCAGAACGAAGAGGTCCGCGTAAAGATAATCCACAAGGCTGTCGGCGGTATAATCGAGGGCGACGTAATGCTCGCCGCCGCGTCCGACGCCGTCATCATCGGCTTCAACGTATCAGCCGACAGAACTGCGAGAGAATCCGCCAAGGCGCAGGGCGTTGAAATACGCACCTATACGGTGATCTACAACTGTATAGAGGACGTCGAAGCGGCGATGAACGGTATGCTTGCGCCGAAGTTCCGCGAGGC
Organism: uncultured Ruminococcus sp.; assembly: GCA_902782785.1. Lineage (GTDB taxonomy): Bacteria > Bacillota > Clostridia > Oscillospirales > CAG-272 > UBA1248. The sequence goes on from CACZOH010000215.1 coordinate 1,501, forward strand.
AATAATAGGTCACGCGGAGGTAAGGCAGACGATACACGTGCCGAGCGTCGGCACCATCGCCGGCTCGTATATACTCGACGGCAAGGTCACGAACAAATCGTTTATCCGCGTACTGCGCGACTCCGTCATCATATTCGAGGACAGGATCTCGTCTCTGAAGCGTTTCAAGGACGACGTAAAGGAAGTCAACTCCGGATATGAATGCGGTATAGGTCTTGAGAAGTTCAACGACATACGCGAGGGCGACGTGCTTGAGGCGTATATAAACGAAGAAATAAAATAATAAAAAGCTCCCCCGTAAACTTTACCGGGATACGGGGAGCTTTTCTTTGATAAGGAGCTTTTTATGAACAGCAAAGCAAAACGGATATTATGCGCGATCTTATCGGCCGTTATCCTGTCCTGCGGTTTCTGCCCCGTTGCGGTAAACGCCGGGGATAAAATACCGACGCATACGATAATGATTTACGGCGTCGGTTCTGATCTTGAGGGTGACAGCGGCTGTCTGACATACAATTTATATCAGATCATGAGAAGCGTTTATAATGAAAACGCTGATATTATCGTCATGACGGGCGGAGCGAAAAAGTGGCATATGCCGTCCGAATTTCTCTCCGGCGCGGACGTGATATCGACAGAGTACAATCAGATATGGCGGGTAAGAGGCAAAGGCGACGGCGAAAGTCACGGTATGATGACGCTGCTCCGGGAAAAAGGACTTGACGGACTTGAAGACGCCCTGATGTCAGACAAAGATACG
>CACZOH010000216.1 GCA_902782785.1 uncultured Ruminococcus sp.
ATTAAAGTGTTGTCTTTAGTCGTGCTGATTTTAGCGCACCTCCGGTTTTATTTGCACAAAAAATGCGGGAGCATACTCCCGCCGCAAAAAAATCACCTTAAGATGAGCTTTTATTGACCCGGCGTCAACAGACGCCTCCGGGTGAGGACGGGAAGTCCTGCTTTATTGTGGAAACATATTATATCACGAAAAAACCGATTTGTCAATAGGAAAAACAAAAAAATTTGAAAAAACGCCGCAAACCCCGCTTCAAACAAAATCAAAGGGGGGGAGGAAAACGTGTTTTACCGCTGTAAACCCGGAAGAACTTTCCGCAGATATACGGCAAAAAGCCGGCTGAGATAAGGATAAGCCATCCTTGCCTCAGCCGGTTTTTATTTACTTTTCTTCAAAGCGCCTTGTTTTTCGGGCGCCTTAACCCATTATTTCAGTCCTGTTTTCCGTAGTATATCGTCACGTCGGCGCCCGAGGTGTATTTGAACAGGAGCGTTACGTCCTTGTTGTTGACCGCGCCGTCGCCGTTCACGTCGCAAGCCGTAGGATCAACGTCCGTCTCTACGCCGCTGACGCTTCTGAACAGAGCCACAACGTCCTTGTTGTTGACCGCGCCGTCGCCGTTGACGTCGCCCGCCGTGCCCTTCGGCAGCTCTATTTTTTCACCCGCTATGAGGTTGCCTGCCGCGAGGCGGATCTCCGTGAAAAGATCTATGTCGGATTTGAAGTTTCCGAGAGACGTCGTCACCTGCTTTATAAGCAGCTCGGACGTTCCCTCGCCGTATTTTTCGTCAAGCAGAACGAAGTAATCGTAATCCTCTATACCGTCTCTTATCTGCTCGAGTCTTATGGATTCGACAGCCTCGTGCAGTCTGCCGACCTTGCCGCCGTGATACAGAAGCACGCCGTTTCCGTAAACGGTATAAGGCGTAAAGCTGTCCGTGCTCACTTCTTTCTTGGCGTTCCAGCCCCAGTCGTGCTGAGACGCGCCGCCGCCGTACCAGTCGTTCACGCTGTAATATAAGAAGCCGTCCACGTTATACAGTTTTTGCTGCCAGAACATTATGCGGTGATCTACCGCCGGATCGCTTATTGAGAGCGTTATTTCGGGGTAATGCGGGTAACGCGTTACGTACCACCATACCTCGTTGCCTTTTTCCTGCTCGTTTGCCATTCTTTCGGGGAACGTGCCGAGGTTTTCCTCTACCTTCTTATAGCAGCGATACGTTAACAGCGGATTTGCCTGCTTGTCTGCGTACGTGTTGAAGAAGAAGGTGTGCGGACACCAGACGTTTACGTAGCCCTTGACGTATTCAAACGCGTCGAGCTTGTATTCTCTGTCGTAAAGGCTGTTCCAGTGCATCGGGGTTATGAGCTTGTAATTTTCGCCCCAGATTGATTTGATTAAATTCGCGTGATTTCTTACGGTATCGAGCTTTGCTTTGTCCATAGGCTCGTCAACGGTATAGAAATACGCCTTTTCAAGCCATTCCTGCTTCTGTGACAGGAAATTGTACGCTCTTGTGATATTGCTGTTTGTCGGGTCTTTGCTGAAGCCTATCGGGTTGAACGCCTGAACTCTCGGATCGTCAAGGTACGCCGATATAACGGCTCTGTTGTTATATTCGGCTTCGTCGACGTACGGCATATTGTACGCGTTGAATTTGTTTTCAAGCAACAGATCATAATAATATTTATATCCGAGGCCGTCGTCTCCGCTGTACAGCTGCGGGTCGGCGGCGTAAATGCTCCACCAGCCGAGGTCGCCCTGCGTCTTGACGTTCGACGCGTCGGGAAGCGCGAAATCCCATACGTACGCGTAAACGTTTGCCTTCTTTATCTCTTTTCCGTCTTTATCCTTGACGGTGAGGACCGCGGAATACTGACCCGCGGGCGTGTCCTTAGACGTTTTGACTTTGATCAAGAAAAGCTGACTCTTGTTCGCGGTCAGATCTATCGGTCCCTGTAATTCTGGTATCGGGTCGACTATCGACTGTCCCTCAACGTCGTCGAAATAATAGCCGTAATACAGAGTGGGCGTCAGCTTCGCGTCGCCGTTCACAAAGTCCGAGACCTCAACCGTCAGACCTTCTCTTGCCGTCGTTGACGCAAGGACCATCTGCGCGCATTCTATCTCGTTTTTGGCAAGGCGCATCTGATAGGTGTTTTGGCCGTTTGACGTCACCGTCTCACCCGGGGTCTTGTAGTACGAATGATCGAACCACATAACAAGGCTTTCATCCTCGTACTCTGCGTTTATCTTTTCATTCGATACGGCGGGAGCCGCCTCGACCGCGTTTTCAAGCAGATATTCAGCCGCCTTCTGCTGTCTGTCCGTGAGCGCGTGCAGATCCTCGCCCGTGCCCTCGGCCGGCTTGATGTACTCCTTCATTTCAGCGTCGTCCTTGGCGAGTATGAACTCGTTTATATACATCTTCTCGCCCGCCGCCGTTCCGTTCATCATCCAGTCGATACGGAAGCCGTTTATGTTTCCGGACCAGCCCTTTGCGCTGCTCATATTGAACACCACGTACTGCCAGCCCTCGTTGCTCTCGTCAAACGTCGTGACCACGCTGTAGCCCGCCGCGGCGCCGTACATATTTCCGGCGAAGTAGAACAGCTCAAATATATTGTTCGGGCAGAACTCCTGCTTTATCTTCAGTATAATGTATTTTACGTCGTCCGCTTTCGGAGCGGAGGATACGATACCGAGCTTTGTCAGGTAGCTTCTGTAGTTGAACTGTACGTAAGGATCCGTAAACGGTGATTTTATTTCAAGCTTTATCGAATAGCCCGGATCCGTGTCGTCCGCGACTACGCTGACGGTCGTGTTGTTGGCGCCTATCAGATAGGATGAGACCGCCGGCGTGAACGTCAGCCTTGACGGCGTCACGGTCGCCGCCGCGGTGAATACCGAAGCGGACGCCGCGCACGCGGCGAGCATACACGCAAGCAGAATTAACGCAAGTATCTTTTTCATTTTTTTATCCTTTCCCGCAATATTTGGAGTTTGATTATATTATAACAAAAGAAATCGGAAATGTCAACAGTTTTTTATTCAGTTTTAAGCCGTATAACGCTTGACAACCGGGATAAAAAATAGTATAATTCATAAGGATAAAATAAAAAGAGGTATCTTTAAATGAAAAAGGTAAAGGAATATTTGAAGCGGCTGTTCATCGACGGCTTATCCGGTATGGCGACGGGACTTTTCGCCACGCTGATAATCGGTACGATAATAGCGCAGATAGGAACGTATATACCGGGCGCCGTCGGCAAATTCATTCTGCTCGTCGGTAAAACGGCGCAGTTCGTAATGGGCGCGGGAATCGGCGCGGGCGTCGCCATAAAATACAAACAGGCTCCGCTCGTAACTATCTCCGCCGCAGTATGCGGTATGGTCGGCGCGTACGCTTCCCAGATAATAAGCGGCTCTATACTGACGGACGCGGGACTTATAAATCTGCGCGCTCCGGGCGAGCCTCTCGGCGCGTTCATCGCGGCGTACGTCGGCATTGAAATAGGCAGGCTCGTATCTGGCAAGACGAAGATAGACATAATCCTTACGCCCCTCGTATCCATCACGGCGGGCTCCGCGATAGGTCTTCTCATCGGTCCGCCCGTATCGACGTTCATGACGTGGCTCGGCGGCATTATAAACTGGGCGACGGAGCAGCAGCCTTTCGTGATGGGCATAGTCATATCCGTTCTTATGGGTATGTTTTTGACGCTGCCGATAAGCTCGGCGGCTATCGGCGTATCGCTCGGCCTGTCGGGTATCGCCGCGGGCGCGGCGACTGTCGGCTGCTGCGCCAACATGATAGGCTTCGCCGTCATCAGCTTCCGCGAAAACAAGGTCGGCGGTCTTATATCGCAGGGCATAGGCACGAGCATGCTCCAGATGCCTAACATAATAAAGCGTCCCCTGATCTGGCTGCCCGCCATAATCACCTCCGCAATACTCGGTCCGATCTCGACCCTGCTCGTAAAAATGCAGGGCAATCCCGTCGGCTCCGGCATGGG
>CACZOH010000217.1 GCA_902782785.1 uncultured Ruminococcus sp.
ATCCGCTATAACGAGCAAGCCGGTTTTCGTTGTTGTCACGACTTTGCCGGCGGATTTAACCGCCTCGTCGGCTTTTACGTATTTTACTCCGTAGTGATCGAGGACGGGCAGATCAGCGCAGCTGACGCCGATCTTCTCCATAACGGAGACAGGGAGCCAGAATTGTGTGCCCGAGGCTAAAAGCGTCGCCTTTGTGTTATATTTTTCAAGCCTTACCTGCTCGCCATTGATGTAGGCGTTATAGCCGTTAGCCTTGAACACCGCCATATCGGAGGTAAGACAGTCGGGTACCGCCGCGTTTTCGCTCTTTGTCGTGTAGCGGTAGCAGAAGCGTCCGTCAGGCGCGGCGTCGCCCTTGTCCCAGAAGCCCATTATATCGCCGTCGTCCACGGAATTGTCAGCCCATTTGAAATCGAGCGTTTCCTTGTCGTAACCGACGAGCGCTGCGCTTACCTTTACGGTGATGGTCTTTCCCTTGATAACGTACTCCGCGTCGCCCGCTTTCTCCGTCGTCCAGCCGTCTTTGAATTTATCCACCGAGGCAAGCTTGCCGTCGCGGCTGCGGTTGATCACGTAATCAAAGCCGTACCAGCCGTTCTTTCCGTCTCCGTCCGATTTGATGAACAGATTCATAAACTCCGCGTTATCCGCGGTTATTATATCATCAGCGCATTCGGCGCAGAAATACAGATATTCTCCGTCGTACGATACCTTTGCCGTCAGTATGTCGTTTCTTCCCGTGTCGTTTTTATAGTGAAGCCCGCCGACGTGCGATGAGAAGTCTCTGTGAGCCGTGTCGCCGTATACGTCGCGGAATTCCGGTCCCACGCCGTACCACTGCACCTCGTCTCCGTTCATTTCAATGCTTCTCTGACCGAACGCCGCCTCAACGGGACGACTGCCCTTATAGGCTCTTACGTTCATAACGGTCTGATAGTAATAGTTGTCGCCGTATCCGCCTTTCATCGGCTCTATATCGCGGGAATACTCGGGATTTAAGTTGTCGACAAAATAGTTGTTCTCCTTTTTCTTCTTGTCGTCCACGACCGTGTACTGACCCGCTATCGTCTGACCTGTCGCGGGAGCGCCTTCCCAGCGGCCTGCCCACCATTCGTTCCAGCCCGTTATCATAACGAGCTTCGGCGCTTTCTTTATGGCGTTGTCAAACTGCTCCTGATACGCGAGTCCGAGACCGCTCGTCTGCGGATAGAGCCCGAAGCCCATATTCCAGTCGCCTTCAGAGAGGTTTTTCGGCTCGCCCGTTTTCTTTGTGTAGCTTCTGCCGGCGTTTGTTCCGTAGCTTCCGTTTACCCAGAAGCCGCACATAACGACCATCTGTTCAAGCTTTTTCGCTCCGTCTTCCATAACGTAGCCGCCCTTCTGCGGGTACATCGTGCCCCACGACCAGCAGCCGACGCCTTTAGTCTTTCTGTACCAGTCGTCGCTCTCGTTTGCCCAGGAAATGCGGACGGTGAAAAAGTCTTCCTGTTCTTTGCTCAGCTTTGTTCCGCTGCCCGTGAACATTATGACGGGTTTTCCGTCCCAGACAAACCACATATCGCTGTAAAGTCCCGCGCCGTACAGGTCGTTCCAGAGCTGGGAAAGCTCCTTTTGGTTCTCATTCTGCATAAGGAAGCAGACGTCCGGCGTTTTAAAGCCTTCTTTTCTCATTTCGGACCATACCTTCAACACCGCCTCGTAGCAGTTTCTGTATAAAAGTCCGTTCGTCGTGTCGAAATACACGAAATCCACACCGGCTTCCGACAGCATAGCGCCGTGTTTTCTTATTATCCACTCGTCGTTTGAGCGATAGTACCCGAAATACGGCTCCGCCCAGTAATGCGCAAAACCGAGGTTTCCGGACTGCATTGTCTTCCAGAGCTCATCCATTCCGCCTTTTTCGTAAGAGGCGGTGTGGTCGTACAGAGGACCGTTTGATTCGTGCCAGAGGAAATAGAATATTCCGACCTTTGCTCCGTTCGGCTTTTTGCCGCTGTAGTCTATCACTCTGCCGGCATCGTCCGTCGTTACGTACGTGTCGGCAAAAACGTCTCTCGTATTCGGTTTGATGCCCGATCTGTCCGCCTTTTCCACAGATAAGACCGAGGTGGTCACTGAAAGCTCGTCTACCGTTACGTCGCACGGCGTGTGATGGTTCCATAAATGTACGTAACCGCCTTTGATAACGTCCTGTTCGACCGTGTCAGTAACTGACGGCGAATCTGCGCCGGGCGCGTAAAGACCTATCTTTTTGCCGTCTATCTTAACTTCCGCTATCGGGCGTTTCTCCTCGCCCGCATAGACCTTTATGATATTTCCGACCGGATCGTCGACGACAGTCACGCGCTCGCCCTTTGAAAGATCCCAGTCCGCGTTCATATATCCGTCGCCCGGCCAGTTTCCTTTTCTTATGCCTATCTGATCGGAGCGCATTGCGATCCATACGCAGGAATGGCCCGTCGGGTCCTTAGCGGAGCTTGTAAGCCTCAGCCCGAGGTAAAACGTCGTCCAGGTCGAATCGCTTGACGGCGCCGCGCAGTTCAGGACAAACGAGTATTCCGATTCCGAATCCTCGGACGCGGTCTGCAGCGGGTATACGCCGGCGACCGTTTTCGCAGGCATTACGACAGAAGCGCCGCTCACCTTGCCGCCTGAGTAAAGCGCAAAATCGGAAAACGATTCACTGCCTTTGAAATTGATTGTTTTTACCGTCTTCATCACCTTGTCCTCCGTATCGTATTCCGGCAGAGCCACGTCTGATCCGGCTCTGTATTCGGGTATCTCCTCAGTTGTCACGGCTTCTGTTCCGGGCGCGGTCACTTCCGCGTCCGTCTTTATATCCGTATCGGTTCCGGTCTGCACCGTCTCTCCGTTACATCCCGCTGCGCAGGGCAGAACGAACAGAACGGCGATGATGAATGATAATGCTTTTTTCATACTGTTGCCCTTTACTTATCGTATTTACCGTACATAGTTGACGGCGGGAGCGTCGCGCCCTCTCCGTTATCGTCGGGGAACGGCGTCAGATCGTCGTTCTCGACCGCTTTTCTTTCTTCTTCGTTTGAAAAATCCGGTATTCTGAAGTTTTCGCCGTGGTTGAGGCAGCTTCTCCAGCCGAGGATCGCCGTCGCCGACATGGCGACGCCCTTATACACGTCAAAGAACGGCGTTTTTCCGTTTGCAAAATAGTCTATCATATTCTGCACGATCCAGTAGTCGCCGCCGCCGTGTCCGGCGTTGAGCGCCTTTTCCGCCTTTTCGCCCCACGCTGACAAATCGGGCGTTATGTATTGAACGAGCTCATCCACGCCCTCGGGCTTGGTGTAGTCCTCATAGTAAAGCCGCACCTTGTCGTTCGTGTAGCCCGACTGCTCCACGGAGCCGAGGTCGCCTACAACGCGGTAACGGCTGTAATCCGAAGCCTGCGCCGTACAGCCGGTGAAGCTTGCCGCCATACCGTTATCCATCTCGCAGAACATCCTCGCCATACCGTCGTCGTTCGGGCGGTAGTCGCGGAACGCCGCGAGACGCTCCGAGTGCGCTGCGCGAGCCGAAACGTATTTCGGCATACTGTTCGTCATATACATCAGCGGTCCCATCGCGTGCGTGACGTAATAAGTGCGCGGCATCCAAGCTCTCCAGTGATATTTGTAAGGAGTCAGATATTTCATCGTCTCTATGGTGCCGGAATGGTTATACTCGCCCTCGGCGTACAGAAACGTGCCGAGAGTGCCGCCGTCTATGATGCGCTTCATTTCAAGATTGAGCGTCATGAACGGATAATTCTCCGCTATCATGTATTTTCTGCCCGTGCGCTCCACACAGCGGACAAGCTCAACGCATTCTTTGAGCGTTGAAGCGGACGTACACTCGCTCACCACGTCCATACCGGCTTCCATACACTTTATCGCGTACGGCGCGTGCTGGTGGAAATAGTTTGCCAGAAACACGGCGTTCATCCCGTTTTCTTTGCCGTATGACAGAAATTCGTCAAAATCGGAGAAAAGACGGGCGCCCTCAAGTCCCTTTACGTTGTCAAGCTGTTTCGCCTGTTTGTCGCACACGGCGATTATCTGTATGACGGACGGGTCCTCCGCCGCTATCAGGTCAACGTAGCTGCTTCCGCGCCACGCGCCGAACATACCGAGTTTTATTGTATAAGACATATCATCCCTCCTCTTGATTCACGCGCCGCGAGGCGCAATTCATGCCCGTCAGGGCAATTCATGCGCCGCAAGGCGCAATTCATTTTACTCAGCAATATTATTTTACCACGCAAAAAATGATTTGTCAACAAAAAAGACGGTTTTTTATTCCGTCTTTTCTGCATTATAAACTATGATTTACCGGTTCCTTAAAAAACGAGCGTGTCCGTTTTTGCCAAAAGATACGAAAGATTTCTGCGGCAGTTTTCTATCACCGCTCTGCCCTCGTCCGTTTCAAGACCGCCGCGTCTTATCGTGCGGCGCATTATGCGGGTATAGCCGACTATCATCGCCTTTTCCTCTACCTCTTTTATCCTCTTCTCGTCAGTCGTG